>DASXTZ010000174.1:0-8142 GCA_036505135.1 Ignavibacteria bacterium | reverse complement strand
ACTTTTAATTCTTCTTGCTACTATATGGATGGGACTCGTTGGATTTATTGATGACTACCTGAAAGTGTTTAAAAAAATGAAAAAAGGTCTTGTTGCAAGATATAAGCTTATGAATCAAATAGGATTGGGATTAATTGTTGCATGTTTAATCTTCTTTTTGCCTGAATTTGATAAAATAAATTCTGTAACAACTATACCGTTCATTAAACAAATTGAGTTTGACTTTTCATATTTATACATACCGATAATGGTTTTTATAATAACCGCTACATCAAATGCGGTGAACCTGACCGATGGACTTGACGGGCTTGCTATTGGCTGTGTAGGTATTGCGGGTCTGGCCCTCGGATTGATAGCATATGTTTCAGGTAATGAAATATTCAGCAGGTATCTTAATATTATGTATTTGCCTGGTAACGGAGAGCTTACTGTTTATTGCGCCGCGCTTGTTGGAGCTTCGCTCGGATTTCTCTGGTTTAATTCATATCCTGCGCAGGTAATAATGGGCGATACAGGCTCTTTAGCTTTGGGAGGAGCTATAGGCACTTTATCAATCCTTGTGAAAAAAGAATTTTTACTCCCAATCCTAGGCGGAATTTTTTTTGCGGAGTCGCTATCTGTAATAATACAAAGATATTATTTTAAATATACGAAGAAGAGATTTGGCGAAGGCAGGAGAATATTTAAAATGGCTCCCTTCCATCATCATTTTGAACTGGCAGGAGTGCCGGAACCGAAAATAGTTACCAGGTTTTACATAGTAGCAATAATTCTGGCAATCTTAACGTTTGCTACTTTTAAAGTAAGATAAATAAATTAAAAATATTATGGATATGAAAAAAATAAAAATAAATTTTAAAAGCACTTTTTTTGCAATACTAATGGTGCTTATTTTCACATCGGTAACTAATTCCCAATTTCTTAACGGAGAGCTTAAATTAAAATCGCTTAGTGATAACGATTTGAATTTAAACTATCGGGAAAGCGGCGATAAACTTCTTCTGCAAAAGCCTACAAAGAAAATATACTTTGTACCGGGTGGAAAGATCGGCATGTTTTTCCTGTTGGGGGATTACGAAGGAAATCAAATGATAGCAATTGAAGGTTTCGGCAAATATGTAGGAGAAGGCTTCTGGGCCGAAATAAGTATTCCATTCCGTTTTAAAACTAGTCCTGCATTTACGGATATCGGTATAGATATTAACGTAATGTACCCATTCCTTGGTAAGAAAAATAAAAGTGAGGTCGATCCATACGTTGGAGGAGGATTAGGTTTACATTTTATAGGCAGAGACAGGGATGATTCGGCAAGAACAAGCGTTGCTGCCCGCGGAGGAATGGGTTTTAATTTAATTGGAGGCGCTGTCTTTTTTAAGAACTATGATTTCAACGTAGTGGCTGAGCTTAAATATTTTAACTATTTAAGAGAATTTGATGACCTAAGATACCATGGGTTAGGTTTAAATGTCGGTGTTACGTTCCCGTGACATTATAAGTTAAGTGCAATTTGATTTTAAAAAATATAAGAAAGTTTCCGTTGTTGGTGCGGCAAGAAGCGGAGTTGCAGCAGCAAAACTGCTTCAAAAAAAGAATGTAGATGTTTTATTAAGTGATTCAAATGCAGAAAAGAAAATAAATCCGTTCTTTATAAAAGAAATAACAGGCTCGGGCATAAAAGCCGAGTTCGGACTTCATACTGATGAGGTTTATAAATGTGATTTGATGGTTGTCAGTCCGGGTGTGCCGCAGAACTCGAAGGTAATACAAACAGCGTTATCGAAGGGAATTGAGGTAATTAGCGAAATTGAACTGGCTTCATGGTTTTGTAAAGGAAAGATAATATCAATCACCGGAACTAACGGGAAGACTACAACGACCACATTAATGGGTGAAATTTGCAGAGAAGCCGGATTTAAGACATTTGTTTGCGGAAATATCGGGACTGCATTTTGTGATGTAGTTGAAAATGTTACCGAAAACGCAGTAGCCGTAGTAGAAACAAGCAGCTTTCAGCTGGATAATATAAAATATTTTAAGCCAATGATAGCATTAATATTAAACATTACTCCCGATCATCTCGATAGGTATAATCATAGTGTCGAGGAGTATGTCAATTCCAAACACAAAGTTTATGAGAACCAAAACGGCAGCGATTATTTTATTTATAACTTTGATGATATGGTTATAAAGAAATCATTGAAGCTTGATATAAAAAGTACCCCCTCGGCTTTTAGCTTGAACAACGGAGTAAAAAAAGAAGTTGAAAGCGGCGCATACATAGACAACTACGATATTATCTATTTTTATTCCCAGGGTGAAGAAAAAATAATTGATACGCAAAAACTGATAATTAAAGGGCAGCATAATATTTACAATTCAATGGCATCTGTAATTACTGCAAAGGTACTTGGAGTTGAAAAAAAGGTAATCCAAAAAACACTTGAAAACTTTAAAGGTGTTGAACACAGACTGGAGTTTGTCCGTGAAATTAACGGTATAAAGTTTTATAACGATTCAAAAGCAACGAATGTAAATTCCGTGTGGTACGCTCTGCAGGGTTTTAATGAGCCGATAATATTAATTCTCGGCGGCAGGGATAAAGGCAATGATTACAAAGAGATAGAAAAGGAAGTTAAAAAATACGTAAAGCATATTGTTGCAATTGGAGAATCGCGCCAGAAAGTATTTGATTTTTTCAGTCCGATAGTCCCGGTTTCAATTGCCGGGGATATGGAAGACGCAGTTAAGAAGGCTGCCGGCGAAGCAAAGAAAAATGAAGTTGTGCTTCTTTCACCAGCTTGCGCCAGCTTCGACATGTTTGAAAATTATGAGCACAGAGGCACGGAATTTAAAAGAATAGTAAACCAGCTGTAGTGGAAGCTAAAATAAATAAGATAGATTTGTGGATATTGATCCCAATCCTGGTCCTAATCGCCTTTAGCCTTGGAGTAGTTTACAGCGCTTCCTCAAGCTGGTCGGTAAAAATAAACGGGGATAGCGCGTATCTTTTCCGTAATCATTTGGTAAGGGCAGGATTCGGTATTGTTATGATATTCCTCTTTTCCAGAATTGATTATAAGCACCTGATAAGGTTCAGGAAACCTTTAATTTTTATTGCCGCAGCTATGCTATTATATCTTCTAATAGCGGGCGTGGAAACTACAAAAGGCGCCGCAAGGTGGATAAAATTCGGAACTTTTAGCTTTCAACCTGCCGATTTCGTTAAATATGCTCTGCTTATTAACCTGGCTTATCTGCTATGGAAGAAGAAAGACTACGTTGATAGTCTTTACAAAGGATACTTGCCTATGCTTACGTATGTGATGATGGTTGTAATATTAATTGCAATGCAGCCTAATTTTTCGACTGCTGCTATCATATTTGTCTCAAGCATGATATTATTTTATGTTGGGAAAGTTCAGGTTAAACACATGGTTTTTACTGTTCTATCTTTAATTCCGCTGGCTGCACTATATGTACTTTCTAAACCGTATATTTTGAACAGAATATTTTTATATGCCGAACATACTTCAGGCGGCGATGCCAGTTATCAGTTATCCCAGGCAATGATTGGGTTTGGAAATGGCTCATGGATTGGTGTTGGGCCGGGAAATTCAAATCAAAAAGAGTTCTTTCTGCCGCAATCATATGATGACTTTGTCTTTTCAATTGTAGGTGAGGAGTACGGTTTTATTGGTGTTATGCTGGTCATACTAATGTTTGGAATGTTTATATACCGGGGATTAAAACTTTCTAAATCTATTGATGAGGATTTTGGGAAATTCCTCGCTTTTGGCATCACTTTAATAATTGGTATGAACGCTGCAATTAATATGATGGTAGCTTCCGGTATGATTCCTACAACAGGACAAACATTGCCGTTTATCAGCTATGGGGGAACATCGATTATTTTTAATTCAATTGCAGTAGGAATATTATTAAATATCTCTACAAACAGACTCCGTCCAAAAGGAGCTATCTGGGCTGAACAGTTGGTTGAGGAGGAAAATGATTAACAGGATTGTTTTTGCAGCGGGAGGAACCGGTGGACATATCTATCCAGCAATTGCAGTTGCAGATGAATTAAAAAAAATAAACGAGAATGTTAAAATTAAATTTATTGGCGCCAGAGGTAAAATAGAAGAAAAAATAGTGCCCAAAAACGGATACGAGCTCAATACTATAGAGATCAGGGGTTTTTCAAGAAGCTTAAACTTAAAAAACTTTGGCACAGCATTTAAACTAATGAGGGCCTTAGGCGAAGCCAAAAAAATATTGAAATCTTTTAATCCTGAAATAGTTTTTGGCACCGGCGGATATGTTTCAGGCCCGGTTTTAAAATCTGCTTCAAAGCTTGGCATGAAAACCGTTATTCAGGAAGGGAATTATTATCCCGGAATAACCGTAAAGCTGTTATCACCGGTTGCTGATAAAGTTATAATAAATTTTGACCAGACAAAGAAATATTTAAAACGCCAGGATAACATTGAAGTAATGTCTTATCCGGTCAGGCAGAATTTAAAAAAAATTTCTAAAAAAGAAGCTCTTGCATTCTTTGGCCTTAGCGAAGCAAAGCGTACATTATTCGTATTCGGAGGAAGCCAGGGAGCAAGCTCTATTAATTCCGCTCTTCTGAAATGTTTAAAAAATCTTTTGACAAGTAACATACAGATAATATGGCAAACAGGAGAAAAAACCTTTGAGGATATGGATAAACAAATAGAAAACAAAAATTTAGTTAAGCTTTATAAATATATTGATTTTATTAACGTGGCTTATTCAGCAAGTGATTTAATATTATGCAGGGCTGGAGTTTCAACAATCATGGAGCTTGCAAGCTTTGGTGCAGCAGCAGTTTTTGTGCCATATCCACTTGCAACCGAAAACCATCAGGAGAAAAATGCAAAAGCTCTTGTTGAAAAGAAGGCTGCATCAATGATACTTGATAAAGAGCTTAATGAAAGAGTTGAAGCGGTCATTTCCGGGCTTATTCATGATGAGCCTGCGCTGGAGGAAATGAGAAACAATATAAAACAATTTGCAGATAAAGCTGCAGCATCAAAAATTGTACAATTGCTATTAAGTTTATCAAATAATAATTAATTAATGGAAGAAAAAGTTCATAAATATCGGTTGGACTTTTACTACCAGTCGCTTGTAATATATCTGATTTTTTTTGCGGCATATGTTTTGATAAAGGGCAGCTTATCCGAAAGCTTTAAAAGTTTATACAATGATCCGATCTTTTATATACTAATTATTTTTATTGCATTCTTCCTGGTGATTGTAATTATAAATATTATCAGGTCGCCAATGATAATATTGAAAAATGACAGGGTAGAATTTAAAAACAGGTTTGGAAGCAGGGAAATAATGTATGACGATATTTTGAACATTAAGATAGGAAAACGCAGAAAAGCTAAAGAAGACATAACATATAGAATAATAAAGCTTAAGCTTAAAAATAGAAGAAGAATGCTGCGAATAAGAGCTAATGATTTTGAACGAGGCAATGAGTTAATAAGAGAATTTTTAAGAATTAAACATCACCAGGCAGTTTGATACCATTTTCAGTTTTCATGAAAGAACAAATGATTCACTTTATCGGTATTGGCGGTATTGGTGTGAGCGGCCTGGCGGAATATTTTCTAAGCAATGGTTATAATGTGTCGGGCTCGGATATATCGGAGTCACACATAACAAAAAGGCTTGAAGGACTGGGAGCAAAAATTTACATAGGGCACTCGGCAACTAATATAAGCAGCGAGGTGGATACAGTAGTTTATACCTCTGCGGCAAAGAAAGATAACCCTGAAATTATCAGGACAAAAGAGCTTGGCAAAAAACTTCTAAAGCGCGCCGAAATGCTTGGCAGCATTGTGAATAAGAAATTCTTAATCGCAGTTGCGGGCACTCATGGTAAAACAACAACTACTGCAATGATAGGAAAATTGCTGATTGATGCAGGATTTGATCCTTTAATATTTGTTGGAGGGAACGTTGAACTGTTTGATGGAGGCGCATCACGATTTGGTAAAGGAAAGTTTGCTGTTGTAGAAGCTGATGAATATGACAGGTCTTTTTTAACACTTAAGCCTGATATTGCGGTAATTACAAATGTTGATGAAGACCATCTTGATATATATAAAGACTTAAATGACATAAAAAAGACTTTTTTAAAGTTTTGTAGACTATCCAAAGAAAACGCGAAAATTGTTTATTGCGGAGATGACAGTAATATTAATGATTTTATAAATAATACAGATAAAGGAAAATTTTCATATGGATTTGATGACAAAAATTATTTACGAATCAAGGGATTTAATGTTAAAGGCGAGGAACTATCATTTAATATATTGAATTCAAAATCAGAATATAATGATATAAAGATTAACTTAATTGGCAGGCACAATGTATTGAATTCGGCAGCATGCTTTGCAGTTTCGAAAGTTTTAAATATCGATTTTAACCTGTATAAACAGAGCATGAAGAGCTTTAAAACAGTGGATAGAAGACTGCAGCTTAAATATAATAAAGATGGAATTAAAGTTTTCGATGATTATGCTCATCATCCGAAAGAAATAGCTTCAAGCTTAAAAGGATTAAAGGAAACTTACACGGGCAGCAGGCTCATCACCGTTTTTCAGCCGCATTTGTACTCAAGGACACGCGATCTGTATAAAGAATTTGCTCAGGAGCTTTCGCTAGCTGATGAGGTAGTGCTAATTGATATTTATCCCGCAAGAGAAGAGCCTATTGAAGGGATTTCGAGCGAATTAATATTTAAAGAACTTTTAAAAACTAATGTAAAAGCAAGCTATGTAACAGTTACGGAAAAGCTTTTAAAGAATCTTGAAAAAATTAAAAAAGGTGATATTGTAGTTTTCCAGGGTGCGGGTGATATAACAAATATTTGCGCAGGGTTTGTGCAATCTTTAGAAAAAAAATAATTGATTTCAATTACTGAAATACAAAAAATATTTAAAGGCAGAATTGGCCTGAATGAAGTTCTTGCTCCGTACACAACTTTCAGGATCGGAGGAGTTGCCGATTATTTTGTTGAGCCTGTAGACGCGGAAGATGTTTTAAACATTATCAACTATATAAATAAACAGGATGTGCCATATTATGTGCTGGGAAATGGAAGCAATATTTTAATAAGTGATGAAGGTATAAGAGGAGTCGTAATTAATCTGATCTCAGGATTCAGCTACATAAAGCATGAGGATGAATATGTTATAAGCGGTTCAGGCATGAAAATTGCAAAGTTTGTTGACTATTGTATTCAGAACAGTTTCGCAGGAGTGGAAATGCTTGCAGGTATACCTGCAACAATAGGCGGAGCGTTAGTTATGAATGCCGGCTGTTACGGGGGCGAAACTGCGGAGTTTGTAACTCATGTAACATTGGTCCGTAATGGTAAGCTTATGGCGCAATCAAAACAGCAGTGTGAATTTGGCTACAGGAAATCCAATTTAAAAGGCACAGTAATATTAGAAGCTAAATTTAAGCTGCCTGAGGGAAATAAGGAAGAGACATCAAAAAAAAGAAGAGAGCTTTTGCTGCAGCGCAATGAGGCTCAGCCTGTTGAAATTCCTAATGCCGGATGTGTTTTCAAAAATCCTAAAGGTCATCATGCAGCAATATTAATACAGGAATGCGGGCTCAAAGGATTAACTTACGGCGGGGCAATGGTTTCTCCAAAGCATGCTAATTTTATTGTTAATGTTAATAATGCTACTGCTAGTGATGTGGTTGAGCTGGTGAGAATAATAAGGAAAAAAGTCCACGAAAAAACCGGAATTGAGCTTGATATGGAAGTTAAGCTTGTTGGATTCGAAGAGGTGACAATATGAAGAACTGGAAAATAATAATATTATTTGTTTTTGTTACTATCCTTGCATTCTCAAGCATAGTGCTTTCGGGTTTGTGGAAAGACAGGTCAACGGTAAAGAAAATTGAGCTTACCGGAAACACAACTTTATCAAAGGAAGAAATTTTTGATTTTGCAAAGCTTAATGATACGCTGATTCAAAGTAATTCTTTATCACTTGAAATAGTTGAAAGCAGAATTTTAAAGCATCCAAATGTAAAATCCGTAAATGTAAATCGAAATGGTTCAACAATAAAAATTGAAATTAC
>DASXTZ010000173.1:0-3163 GCA_036505135.1 Ignavibacteria bacterium | reverse complement strand
TTTGTCCATGAGAGGTCTGAAATATGTATAAGTCCATCGACTCCCTCTTCAAGCTCAACGAATACGCCGAAGTTTGTAATATTGCAAACTTTTCCTTTATGGCTAGAACCCACAGGAAATCTATCCAGCAGTGACTGCCATGGATTAGGCGTCAGCTGTTTTATTCCAAGTGAAAGCTTTCTTTCATTTTTGTCAAGGCTTAGAACAATTGCCTCAACAACTTGTCCCATATTTACAACCTGGGTTGGATTTGTTATATGCTGTGTCCATGACATTTCAGAAATGTGGATTAAGCCTTCTATACCTTTTTCGATTTCTATAAAGGCACCGTAGTCTGTAATTGAAACTACCTTGCCTGAAACTTTATCACCAATCTTAAGCTTTCCTTCAATATTATCCCATGGGTGAGGCTGTAATTGTTTCAGCCCAAGAGTTACCCGCTTTTTATCTTTATCATACTCAAGAACTTTAACATCGATTTCCTGATCAAGCTGAACAACGTCCGAGGGGTGCGTTATCCTGCCCCATGAAAGATCTGTTATATGAATTAATCCGTCAACACCGCCAAGATCAACAAATACACCGAAATCCGTAATTGCCTTTACAGTTGCTTTAAGAATCTGGCCTTCCTGCAAAGTAGATAGAAGATGTTCTCTTTGCTCAGCCATTGATTCTTCTATTATAACCTTATGAGAAACTATAATATTTTCGTTAGGATGATTGATCTTCAAGATTTTAAAATCCATGAATTGGTTAACAAATACATCATAGTCTCTTATTGGTTTAGTGTCAATTTGCGAGCCCGGCAAAAATGCATTTATTCCGCCAAGATCAACTACAAATCCTCCCTTAATTCTTCTCAATATCCTACCCTTAATTATTGTATCATTTTCCTTAGCGCTTACAATCTTTTCCCAGTTTCTGATAACATCCGCACGTTTGCGTGAAAGAACAAGCTGTCCTTCCTTATCTTCTATTTTTTCAACATAAATTTCTACTTCGTCACCGATTTTTATGTTATCAGGGTCAGGGAATTCATCTATAGATACTCTGCCGTCTGATTTAAAGCCAATATCAATTAAAACATCATTGCCTGATACAGCAACGACTTTTCCTTTTGCGATTTCATTTTCTTTAATTACATTAAAAGTCTTCTCATAAAGCTCAATATACTTTTTGAATTCATCTTCACTGTAATCTTTTGCAACGAAATCTTTAGTTTTTATAACTACTTTCGGTTCTTCAACCGGTGTTTGTGTGCTGTTTGTTTGATCAGCCATTAAATAATTTGTAACTCCAGTGTCCCGATAACCATCTGGGACCTAAAAAATAAAAATAAATTATTAAATTCCCATGCTTCTTCGGGTGAGAAACCATGAGCTTAATTTACAATAAGAAATTCTATTTAAAAACCCGAACTGTAAATGAAAAAGAATGCAAATATGCCGATTTTTTGAAAAATTTACAAGGGGAAAGAAATACCTGCTTAATATTACTCTATAAATAACAATTACTTATATGATTATATCCATTAATTAATTAAGAAAATGATGTAATCAGGAGTTTCTTTAGTAACTTTAAATCTTGATTTTAATTCGCCCAATTTAAGGCTATCTTCTTTAGGCTTAAAATATTGTTTTTCACAAGCAATAACTTTAACCCCAAGAGAAATTTTTTCTTTCAAAAACTCATCGGTTAAATGATGAGGCTTAACAGCCCATCCTTTTCTTTGACAAGTATAAAGCAGCAAAGGGTTATGGTCACATATTGTAATAATTAATTCATCCTTTGCTGTTATTTTTTTGACCTCTTCAGCTATTTGAAAGTAAGGTAGGTTGTAATCTTCCGATGAATAAAATCTTGAAGCTTTTACATATGAACCAATCATCATCAGAATAAAAATAATCGATAAAGCAATGGTTTTAAAATTAAATCTTGAGAAAACAGTTTTGATGTCTTGCAGGGAAATAAAACAGCTAAAAGTTTTTCCGATAAAAAAAGCAGCAGGCAAATTAAATGGCAATTGATAGTAATCATGTGTTTTATTGCCGTCAGCTACTATTAGGAAATATATAATTACAGATATTATCCAGAAGTCAAAAAGCCTTTCAAGCCTTCCTTTTCGTGCCAGGAACAAGCCAATTATAAGCGGAATAATACCTACATAGGCTAAATGAGATTCTGCTATAGAGCCTACGAATAAACCGTTGTAAAAAGACGGACTCAGTAATAGCTCAAAGTTTCCCCATTTATCCGTTCCAAATCCCCATATATTAAAAGTAACACCTCCGTTAACCAGCAGCATGTGAGCATGATAATACCACGCTGCAGAAGGCAGCAAAACTAAAGCGGCATAGAGCCACAATTTAAACGACGTTAAAAATTTAAGACCCCTCCCAACCCTCCCCAAAGGAGAGGGTAAATTAGTCATATATTTTTGGCAGGCAAGATATAACAGGGGTAACCCGATATAAAGTGTAACAATTTTAACTAATATTGATATTGAAATAAAAAACGCTGATAAATAAAAATCTGTTTCCTTTTCATTTTCAATCCAGTTAACAAAAAAATAAAGACCGTAAACTATACTCATAAGCATTAAAGGTTCAGGCATAAAAACCCTTGAAAAAAATATATTCGCCGGTAAAACAGCATATACAAATGCTGTCCAAAGTGCGGAATTTTCATCCCTTACTTTTCTTACTAAAAGATATAAGCCGTAAATGGTTAAAAGGAAGAAAAATAATGATAGGGCTCTGCCAATCCAATCATGTAAACCAAAAACTGAATATAATAATGCTACTAAATAAGGATAAATCTGGAATTCCGATTCAATATAACCCGGTAAGTTCCCTTGCCAGTCCACTTGTGGATAAAACAAGTTAAATCCATTTAAGTAATAATTTTTGGCAATTGCAGCAGTATCAGCTTGTCTCCACCCATGTTTACCACCAATAGGGAAATCAATATGGTATAGCCGAATTATTAATGCTAATAATAAAATATAATACAAAGGCTTTAGCTTCATTACAGCTTATCCAGCACTTCTTTCACTCTTTTCTTAAAGCCATCATCGTTTGATTTTGAAAGTAACTCCTCAAGAAAAGGCTTTGAAGAGGGGTCTTTTGCTTGTTCAAGCTGATTAAGTATCGTATTTTGAGTG
>DASXTZ010000172.1:0-7297 GCA_036505135.1 Ignavibacteria bacterium | reverse complement strand
ACACAGGATTTTTTTCCGACTGCTCTTTTGCAAGCTTGATATCAAAATCAAGGTGAGTGTTGGCGCTGCGCATGACAAAAAAGAATTGTGCAACATCCTCTCCAACATCATCAAGCAGGTCATCAAGATAGTAAACATTGTCTGAGCGCTTGCTCATTTTAACGGGCTTTCCATCCTGAACAAAAGTTACCATTTGGTGAATAATGACTTTTATCTTTGATGTATCATATCCCAATCCTTCAACTCCCGCGATTACTTCCTTGTATGTATCGCCATGGTCAGCCCCAAAGATATCTACAATAAGCTCATATCCGCGCTTAATTTTATCAACATGATAGGCCATATCGGGCATGCGGTAGGTTGGCTCTCCGGATGACTTTACAATTACCTTATCTTCGGGGTCTTTTTTATTTTTGATAAGTTCTGATATCTTAAGCCAGACCGCACCATCTTTTTCGTACGAAAGCCCCTTCTTTTTAAATTCTTCTAAAGTTTCCTTTATTTTACGTGTTTCATATAGTGATGTTTCATTGAAAAAAACATCGTGATGAATTCCAAGCCTATCAAGAGTATGTTTAATTGACTTAAAGCAATAGTTTTCGCCTGCCGTTTTGAATATTTCATTTTCAGGCTGGTTAAGCAGCTTATCGCTGTATTCATTTCTTATTAATTCAGCTATTTTAATCACATAATCACCAACGTAGCCGTCTTCGGGAAAGGGGTATTTCTCATCAAAGATCTGCCGGTAGCGTGCGTAAACAGATTTAGACAGATTTTCCATTTGTTTTCCGGCATCGTTGTAATAATATTCGCGTGTAACCTCAAAACCGCTCCATTCTAATAAACTGGCAGCAGCCTTACCAAGGGCAATATGCCTGCCGTGGCCCGCATGAAGAGGACCCGTAGGATTGGCACTGACCCATTCTAAATTAGCTGTTTTGCCTTTGTTAATTTCAAGCTTCCCGTATGAATCTTCTTCTTCAAGAATAAACCCAATAACATTTTTATAATAATCATCGCTAATCCACATATTAAGAAAACCCGGACCAGCAGACTTTGATTCTGAAATATAATTTTTTCCATCCTGTTGCTTTAATATAAAATCACGGATTTCTTCTGCTATTTGCTTTGGGTTTCTTTTAAGCTGTTTTGATAAAATCATCGCAAGGCTGGTTGAATAATCGCCATTACCTTCATCTTTAGGACGTTCAATGATAATTTTGATATCCTGCGGTTTTAATTTTTTCTCCAGAATATATTCTTCCAGCTTAGACCTTATGTATTTTTTTATATCAACCAATTCTTATTAAAAAACCCACCCGTTTTTTGCGGATGGGTAAAATTTCTAAACTTCACTTATGCAGCGAATGACTGCTTTAAACAAGAGCTTTTTCTTTTTTACCAATCAACCTGCCATGCATGCCAATAATTCCATAACTTAACCCATTAAAATCAGCAACTTTTGAAGCAATGTCATCAAACACCTCTTCAGTGTAGGCATAATCAAAATCATGTCCCATTGCTTTTGCAATCTGTGTGAAAACCTTCCATGGAGGGCGAGCATTGAATTTTGTTCCTTGAGTCCATTTATCATTATGAGCGCCAAATTTATCAAGACGGCTGACAGCAAAATCTCCCGGCAGCCTTTCCTGCTCTAAGGCAGCAACGGCAGGCTTAATTCTTTGAACCCTCCCCTGAAAATTAACAAATGTTCCGTTAACTTCAGCATAAGTTGATGCAGGTAGAATCACTGTTGCTTTATGTGAAAACTCGCTAAAATTACTGATATGAATTATGCCAACTTCAATTGATCTTGCAAGCGCATCTGCATTTGAAAGCCTGTTAATTGAGTCGTTAAGTGTATAAACAAGCTTAAACTGCTTGTTAAGTATTTTCTTAATAAATTTTTCATCAATTGGTTTAATACCCAGATATTTCAAGCCGGTTGAGTTAGGAGTTTTATCTGCTCTCAGAAGGAAATTATCATCCTCGCCTTCAATCTTTGGTATATAAGCAATCTCTGAAGTTCCAACTACTTCTTCAGCAAAGCGGTTTAACACGAAATTATCTTCCAGTGTTGAAAAAGGTGAAGCAATAAATGCAACTTCCTCAGGTTTGTAATTTTTTATTTCTGAAATAATTCTCGCAATGGCTTCATCCCACTCACATTCCCTTAAATCATAGTTTCCGTCTTCGAGTATCCCGCCTTCCGGAGGACGAATCATAGGTGAGTTGACTCTGCTTATTTCATCGTTTACAAACTTAAAAGTGGTTAACCTGCCGTAATCGCACATCCAATATTGGTTAACATCCATGTTTTCTCTCGGCGTGAGACGGTAAATTTGGTTATCACGAACCCATATATTCATATTGCATCCTCTTGCACAGCCGGTGCAAACACTATCTGTATGCGATAGATCCCACACTCTTACTTTGAAGCGGAAATCTCTTGATGTTAGTGCCCCAACCGGGCAAAGCTCAATGACATTCATTGAATATGGATTATCAAGCTGCTTGCCGGGGAAAGTTTCGATCGTAACATGTTCGCCGCGGTCAACAAATGTAAGCTGGGGGTCTTTGACAATTTCTTCGCAATATCTTATGCAGCGCGAGCAGCTTATACAGCGTTCGGCATCAAATAAAACGTTAGGGCCGAGCTCAACCCGTTTATCTTTATGAACTTTTTCTTCATCGAATCTTGATTTACCTATGCTGTATTTATAAGCATAATCCTGAAGCTTGCACTCGCCTGCTTCATCACAAATAGGGCAGTCAAGCGGATGATTGATAAGCAAAAATTCCATGACAGCATTACGCATGTGTATTGCTTTAGCACTGTTTGCATAAACCACCATTCCTTCAGAGCACTGAGTGGCGCATGCAATCATTCCTTTGGGGGCTTTTTCAATTTCAACGAGGCATATTCGGCAATTACCTGCAACAGTTAAGCTGGGGTGCCAGCAGAAATGAGGTATATCAATACCGGCGGCTCTGGCTGCTTCAATAATAGTCTGGCCGGGTTTAAATTCAAGCTCTTTTCCATCTAAAAAAAATGTAGGCATATATCCTTTATTAACGGGTTTAATCTGCAAATTTACCTTTATAATAGGGCATATTCAATATAGTATTTTGGAACATTTAAATACACTATAAACATATATTTTATACATTTCATTTTTAAAACATAAAATTGTATGATACTTCCATTAAGAGATACGAATATAGACAGGACTATTACCCCCATTGTAAACTACCTGTTAGTAGCAATAAATGTCATTGTGTTTGTTTTTTTTCAGCAGCTGGGCATGGATGAGGATTTTACGCTGGGTTATGCAGCTGTTCCCAAGGAAATAGTTACAGGCAAAGATGTAGTTACAAATGACGAGAAGGTTTATGACAAGGGGTCGGGGGAATATTACACTGTTCCGGGCTTAAAAGAAACACCCAAACCTGTTTATATTACTTTGCTCACTTCAATGTTCATGCATGGAGGTATTGCTCATATTATAGGTAATATGCTTTTTCTATTGATATTCGGTGATAATATTGAAAATAGGATTGGTCATTGGAGGTATTTGATCTTTTATTTAGTTTGCGGAGTTATTGCATCACTGGCACATGTTGTTTCAACCTATATGTTTGATTTAAATCCGTTAGTCCCGAGCCTTGGTGCTTCGGGTGCAATATCGGGAGTTTTAGGCGGGTATATTTTACTATTCCCGGGCAACAGAGTTACTGTTTTAATGTTTAACTTTTTAACCGATGTCCCGGCATTTGTTGCCTTGGGCATCTGGTTTGTGTTCCAGCTAATAAGCGGGCTGGGAATGCTTGGTGGTGAATTGGGCGGAGTTGCCTATGGTGCACATATTGGAGGATTTATTGCAGGTTTAGTATTGATTAAAATATTTGAAATCGGTAGAAGTAGTTGAGTCAATAAACAGATTAACTGTTAACAGTTTCAGATGCTGCTTTCCGTTTTTGAAGCTTGTGCCGCAAAAACTTTATTATTCCCGGAAGAATCGATAAGAAAACAACCACTATAATTACCTTTTCAATATGATTTTCTATTCCGGGTATTGCCCTGCCAAGGTAGTAACCGATTAACAGCATACCGGGTATCCATATAATTGCGCCGATAACATTATAACGTATAAAATCTTTGAACTTCATACTGCCTATCCCTGCAACAGTTGGCGCAAAAGTCCTGAATATAGGCATCAACTGTGCAATTATAATTGTGAATTTCCCATGCTTTTCGTAGAACTCATGAGTTTTTAGCAGGTAATCTTTTCGAAAGAGCAATGATTGTTCTTTTTTGAAAAGCCTTATACCCGCTTTATTGCCAATTAAATACCCAGTTGAATTTCCAAGAATAGCACATGGAAGGAGCAGTGGAATTAAAATTAAAATATCAAGGTATGTATTTCCGGTTTTAGGGTCAGGAGTTGCTGCAAAAAGTCCCGCTGTAACCAAAAGTGAGTCACCCGGCAGGAAAAATCCGGCCAGCAGCCCGGTTTCGGCAAATATTATAAATGCCATGCCTGCATAGCCTGCCCAGATAACGAGACTCTTTACATCGTAAATCTGGTGAAATATGTCCTTAAGGAATTCCAAGAAGTGCAAAGTTAGCTAAATGAGGTAAGAGTATCAATGAATTAATTAGGATTCAGTGGTAATGGATTAAGAAGTTCTTCTACATTTATAGATCCTTCCTGCCTGCAGCAGGCAGGTGCTTCGCACATCATAACTTCACTTCTTACAAAGCTCAATTATTCTCTCTAAATCTTCGGCAGTGTAATATTCTATTAAAATATGTCCTGTTGTAGGACTTGAGGGATGTAGTTTTACTCTAGTTCCAAAATGCTCCATAAATTTTTCTTCCAGAAATTTTATTGCTGCTTTGTTTTGGTCGGTAATGGCATATATTTTCTTTTCCCGGGGCGCTTTTTTGTATTTCTTTGTAATTTCTTCAGTTTTTCTTACCGATAAGTTTTCACCGGTTATTTTTTTCCATAATAAGAGCTGGTCAATTTCATTGTCTAATGCCAGAATTGCTCTTGCGTGGCCTTCTGAAATATCTCCTTTGCGTATGCTGGTTTTAATTTCTTCCGGTAAATTTAAAAGCCGAAGCGTATTAGTAACGGCACTTCTTGATTTGCTGACTTTTGATGCAACTTTTTCCTGAGTTAAGCTGCATTCAGTAATAAGTCTTTGATAACCTTCGGCTACTTCAAGTGCGTTTAAATCCTGTCTTTGGATATTTTCAATAAGTGCAATTTCAAGAAGATCTTCTTTAGAGGTAACCTCCATAACATAGGCAGGGATCTTCTCTAGCCCGGCAAGCTTTGAAGCCCTCAGGCGGCGTTCACCTGATAAAAGCTCATAGCTTCCGTCATCAGCTTTACGTACGGTGATTGCCTGGATTATGCCTTTTTGTTTGATAGAATCTGCAAGCTCTTTTAGTTCATTTTCATCAAATTCTTTCCTTGGTTGAAATGGATTCCCTTTTATGCTATTTACATTGATGAATAATATAGATTCATCCGATTTAGGATTCAGTTCGGTAATGTTTGTTTGTGTTTCCGGCTCAATGTTAGCAGTTGATTCCCCGAAAAGCACGTCAAGCCCCTTACCAAGGCCTCCCTTTGGTTTATCTTTTGACGTCATTTGTTACTCTTTTTATTTATGTTTGGCTGTCCGCTTGTTTCGGCAGCTGCTTTATCTTCTTCTTTAGTTACTGCTTCAAACTTCGGAGCTTCATAAGTTAAAATATTATCAAATCTTTGAAGCTGCTCCATATTATTCCGTTTTAAAAATTCATTTGCAAGCTCGGAATAATTCTTTGCTCCCATTGAAAGCGGGTCATAGACTACAACAGGCTTTCCATAAGAAGGTGATTCGCTGATCTTTACATTTCTTAATACTTTGACTGAATAAAGCTTTTCCTTGAAATACTTTTCCATTTCCTGTGCTACCTGATTGGAAAGTTTCAACCTGGTATCAAACATCGTCAAAAGATAGCCTTCTATTTCAAGTGATGAATTTAGGCGGGATTTAATCATTTTGATGGTGTTAAGAAGCAAGGTTAAGCCTTCAAGTGCATAATACTCGCTTTGAACAGGAATCAGCACGGAATCGGAAGCAGCGAGGGCATTTAATGTTATTAAGCTCAGGGAAGGGGGACAATCAATAAATATAAAATCAAAATATTCTTGTATAGAAGCAAGCCTGTCTTTTAAAATATACTCCCTGTTTGGCATACTCACAATTTCAATTTCAATTCCAACCAGGTTAATGTTTGATTTGATCAGAAATAAATTGTTTACATCAGTTTGGCTTATGCATTCCTTAGGTTCACGGGAAGCAACCAAAAGCTCGTAAATAGTTCTTTCCATTGAGTTGGTAGGAAAGCCCAGCCCCGAGGTGGCATTAGACTGCGGGTCGATATCAACAATCAAAACCTTGCATCCGCTTAATGCAAGAGCTGCACAAAGATTAACTGCAGTAGTAGTTTTGCCTACCCCGCCTTTCTGGTTTGCTATTGATATGATTTTAGCCAAAAGCCCCCCTCTGTATCTCCCCCCGAAGGAGGGAGACGGGTATCTTGTATACCTTTAATATAATCTTTGCACCTGATGACCTCAATATACTCAACGAACTTAATAAACTTATTTATATTTCAATCGATTCACCAAAAGGAATAATAATACATTTTTTACCTATAGATTCTACTTTTCGCTTGAATTCCTGCGGGTCAGCTTCTATTACTCCAAATGTGTTATAATGCATGGGAACAGCCATTTTTGGATTTAAGAATTCGACAGCCTTGATTGCATCATCAATTCCCATAGTAAAATTATCGCCAATAGGCACTAATGCCGCATCAATTGAGTTCATTTCCCCGATTAGCTTCATATCAAGGAAAAGTCCGGTATCGCCCGCATGATAAATAGTTTTTCCATGAGCTGTTATTAAAACACCTGCAGGCTCGCCCATATATTGTCCTTCAGGCGATGATGAGCCATGATGTGCAATAGTAAATTTAAGCCTTCCGAACGGGAAGTTAAAACCGCCGCCAATATGCATGTTATGAGCTTTGCAGCCTTTTTCAGCAGCGTAATTTGCAAGCTCGTTAACAGCAATAATTGTTGCGTTGTTATTTTTTGCAATTTCAAATGTATCTCCAAGATGATCGCCGTGAGCATGGGTTAAAACTATATATTCTGCTTTAACATCCGATGATTTTATTTTGGCGTGCTTATTGCCGTTTAAAAAGGGATCAATAATAATATTATGT
>DASXTZ010000171.1:0-6151 GCA_036505135.1 Ignavibacteria bacterium | reverse complement strand
ATTGCAATGAGTGACCTGCTTGGTAATGACCAGTTTTATTTCCTTGTTTATAATAATTCGGAATCGGCTGATGAGTTTTTCAAAAGCTTTAATATAGCTATTTCTCGTGTATCGCTTGGCCAGAGGCTTAACCATGCATATGGAGTATTTCATTTATCCGGAAGAAGATACGATTATGGTGACGCATTTTCATATCTTGAAAGAACGTTTGGCGGATACTTTGCATTAAGCTATCCATTATCATTCTTCAGAAGAATTGAAGCAAGTGTTAGCCTGGCGAATTCAAGGCGCAGTGTTACTGATGATAACAAAATAAACCGCCGAGCGCTGCTTTTAACTAATTCGGTCTCATATACAAAAGATAATTCTATCTGGGGACCAACCGGACCGCTCGAAGGGAACAGGCTGAATATAACACTTGGATACACTACAGATATTCAATTTGGTAACGTTAACTACTATACCGTAATATTTGATTACAGGAGATACATAAGGCTGCTTAACGATGTATCGCTAGCGACAAGATTTGAATATTTAATGAATGAAGGAAAAGAATCCCGCCGCTGGGCAATCGGAGGCAGTTGGGATCTGCGCGGGTGGCCAAGGCTTGGCATAAGAGGAAAAAGAGCTTTTGTGGCTAGTACCGAGCTTCGCTTTCCGTTGATTAACTTTGTTGATATTCAGCTTCCCCTGGGTATTAATTTTATATTTCCATATATACGGGGGGCTGCATTTTTTGACGTAGGTAATGCATGGGATAAAGAATACGGTGAGACACTTGGCAGTGTTGGCATTGGTGCAAGGATTAATCTTTTCTATATTCTTGCCCTGCGATATGATGTAGGCAAGAGAATTGAGAAAAACTTCAAGCAGTTTCAGGATGGATGGTTTCAACAGTTCTTTTTCGGCTGGGACTTCTAAAATTTCGGATTGCGGATTTTGAATTTCGGAATAATACGGTTTTTTCTTTTGTCATTCCCGAGAAAGCGGGAATCTAGCATCATAATTTATGATTTACTTTATTTCATTGAAATAAAATTTGATTTAAGTTATCATTGTAAATCAACGCGGGAATAGCTCAGTTGGTAGAGCGCAACCTTGCCAAGGTTGAAGTCGCGAGTTCGAGTCTCGTTTCCCGCTCAAAACCAAAGGGAGTCTTATTGAACTCCCTGTTCTTTCATATAGTTAATAATTCTCGGCGACGTACCCAAGTGGCTTAAGGGAGTGGTCTGCAAAACCATTATTCATCGGTTCGAATCCGATCGTCGCCTCAAAAAATATCTCTCCAATAAATTAATTCCTAAAAATATGGGATTACTATTTAAAGCCCGCGGTTCATCTTCAATTGGAATACTTTTCATCAGAATAATTGTCGGCGCATATACTTTGTCACTTGGTATCATGCAGGCAAGCAATATTGAGCTTTATATCTCTAAGATTAAAGCTATGAATATTGTAAGTGAAAACACTGCTTTTATTGCAGGCTTTGTTTTTCCTTTTTTGCTGATAATTTTTGGGTCGCTTTATATAATGGGATTTTTCACACCCACAACAAGCCTCGTACTGGGCTTAATTTCGCTTATTAAAATTGCTGGAAGAGGATTATTTCCCGCACCCGGTATTCCATTTAATAAAGATTTAATATTTTTTGCATGTTTTCTTTTAACGTTTTTTTCCGGTGCCGGAAGAGTAAGCTTCGATGCACTGCTTGATAGAAAAAAGAAAGTTGTTGTTAAAGATGCGCCAAAACCTCAAGTTGTAACTGCCGAAGTTGTAACCGAAAAGAAATCAGAAGAAATACCTCCTTCGTAAAAAAGCTTTTTCGGATAAAAATCAAAAAAGTTATTTATTTTTTTGGGGACTGCATCGACTTGTCAATGCGGCATTGATTCAGATAAATATACTCTAAAATATTTAGAAAATATGAATGAACCACTTAATCTTGCCATTGAGAAGTTTAACAGCCGTGAGTTTTTTGATTGCCATGATATTCTTGAAGATACGTGGTTTGAGGTTAGTACTGTTGAAAAAGATTTTTATCAAGGATTACTTCACTTCGCGGTAGCATTTCATCATCTGGTAGATAAGAAAAATCCTGCAGGAGCAAAGCTGCAATTTAAAAAATGTATCGAACGACTGAAAAATTATGATAAGATGCATAAAGGGATAAACATTGAAAAGATTTTAAAAGCAGCTAAAAATAGCTTGAAGAAACTGGAAACTGGCGATACCGAAAGAATTAAGATACCGAATATAACGATATATTAGGAAATGAGATCCTTCGCTTACGCTCATGATGGCTGCGTCACATCACCATTCCACCGTCAACTGCAATAACCTGGCCTGTTATATAATTTGCTTTCTCGGATGCAAGAAATGCTACCACACCTGCAATTTCAGATGGCTGGCACGATCGTTTCATCGGTATAACACTCAGCATAGCATTTCGTTGTTCTTCATTTAGCTTTGCAGTCATTTCGGTTTCCACAAACCCCGGTGCAATGCAATTTACATTAACGCCCCTGGCAGCAAGCTCTTTAGCAACTGATTTCGATAGCCCTATAAGCCCTGCTTTTGATGCAGAATAATTTGCCTGACCCGCATTTCCCATTAATCCCACCACGGAACTAATGTTAATTATCTTTCCGCTCCTTTGCTTTGCCATTACCATAGAAAGAGCTTTCATCATATTAAAAGCGCCCTTCAAATTAACGGAAAGCACTGCATCCCAGTCTTCTTCCGTCATTCGCATAATTAGCTTATCTCTTGTAATACCCGCATTGTTAACCAGTATATCTATCTTTCCAAGTTCTTTGGAAATATCACCGCATACCAGTTCTGTTTCTTTTGTGTTTGTAACATCCAGTGATCGTGATAATACTTTTCGTCCAGCTGCTGATTTGCTGTTTTTCCAGCTTTCAAAATCATCCGGAAAGAACTTATCTAAGATTACAACATCAGCGCCTTCGTTAATGAACTCTTCTGCTATAGAGCGGCCAATTCCGCGGGCCCCGCCGGTTATTATTGCTACTTTATCTAATAATAGATCGCTCATTATATTAATCTCCCTTATTATAATACGCAGGATAAAAGAACCTGCGTTTTTAAGCGCAGGCTGAAGACCTGCAGCTACGATATTAAATCAACTGCATTATCGAAACCACGAATTGTAACAGAAGGGCTTATTCTTTTCACTAAACCCTGCAAAACTTTCCCGGGTCCAAGTTCGACGAAATCATTCGCTCCATCATTAACCATTTTTAAAATAATTTCTTCCCACCTGACAGGTGAAGTAAGCTGCCTATAGAGCGAATCACGTATTTCCGAAACATTAGCATCTGTAGTAATTGGCTGTGCGTTGACGTTTCTGTAGACCGGTATTTTTACTTTGTTGAAATCTGTATTAACCAATCCTCTTTTTAATTCCTCAGCGGCGGGCTGCATTAGCGGTGAGTGGAATGCACCATGTACAACGAGCTCTTTAACAAGCTTGGCACCTCTTTGTTTGCAAAGCTTCATTGCTTCTTTGACTCCCTCAACAGTGCCTGAAATTACAACCTGCCCGGGTGAATTAAAATTTGCAACCTTTACCATACCGTAATTTGATGCAACGCTGCACTCTTCAACCACAAGCTTTGAATCCAGCCCTATAATTGCCGCCATGGTTCCTTTATTTCCTGTTCCTGCTTTTTGCATTTCCTCACCGCGCAGTTTAACAAGCTTTAATCCGTCCTCAAAGCTTAATGAACCCGTCGCAACAAGAGCAGTGTACTCACCAAGTGAATGCCCGGCAGCACAGGAAGCAGTAATTTTTGATCTGACTAATTCGGTAACCGCTATGGAATGCATAAATATCGCCGGCTGAGTGATATAGGTCTGCTTAAGCTGTTCTTCAGGACCTTCGAAGCTTACTTTTGCAAGGTCAAAACCTAAAATATTATTTGCTTTTTTGTAAAGTTCCTTTACTTCGGGATATTTTTCATACAGGTCCAGAGCCATGCCAACATACTGCGACCCCTGTCCCGGGTAGATAAAAGCTATGCTCATTTGCAAATATATTAATATCATGATTTAGAAGATAGGAAATCAAAGATATCACCACAACAGATACCATAATCCCGTTATACCTAGTGCAAAAAGCACGAACTAAATTTATATCTAATTATTGTAAAATTAAGGCTTTTAAGTACTATCTCTAATATTGTACTTTAATTTCCTATTTGATTTGTAAAATCATATAAAAATCACTATTTTTATTGGCTATTTTGGGTTAGTGTATCCATTTTAGCGCCTATTACTGTTATTATATTGAGAATGAAAATAAAACTTTTCCTGTTACTATTGATAATGGCTTCAGCTTCAGTTCTTGCACAGGATGACGATGGCTTAATACTGGGAAAAACTCAAAAAGGGACAACCCCAGCGGTTTTTGACTTGAGTGACCCCGAAGGCGTTAATATTGAAGTAAATTTATGGGGATTTGTGCACCTCCCGGGAAGATATATAGTTCCGCTTAAAACTACTTTTATGGACCTGCTGAGCTATGCCGGAGGACCGACAGAAAACTCAAACTTAAAAGAGATACGCATAATAAGAAATGCGGTAACGCCTGACCAGAAAGCGCAACTTATAAAGCTTGACTATGACGACCTGATGTGGGAAGAAAAAATATCAAAGGTCTCAAAAAATAATCCCGTGCTTCATTCAGGGGATGTAATAATGATAATGGAAGAAAAAAGATATACATTCAGAGAAGATATCGGGCTCTATCTGCCAATAATTTCGGCTCTTATTACAATCACAACATTTATCTTAACGTTAACAAACAAATAATATGGATAATCAAGCCAATCAAAAGGGTATTAATTCAATTGATTCAAACATAAAATCTTCTCACAGTATAAGATTTTATTTCAATCTCATCTTAAGGAACAAGGTACCTATTTTACTAAGTCTTACGGTTGGTCTTGTTGTATCATACTTCTATGCGTACTCGCAGGTTGATATATATGCATCGGCATCATCGATGCGCTTATCGAAGCCAAAGGAAAATGTTCTTGAAAGCAAGTTGTTTTCCGATTTCGAAGGGGAGCTTCCCGAGCGCTACATCAATAACGAAGTTGAAATTTTAAGGTCATTTGCAATCAGGGAAAAGACCGCAAAATTGCTGATTGATTCATTCGCAGTATTAAAAGGAAAAATGCCGTTTTCACTTCTTTGCGCCAATCCTGAAAACTGCACTGAGCCAAAAAGCGTGAACCAGATAGCTTCTACGCTTCAAGGAGTTTCCGAAATATCGCAGAAAAGAGGGCTTGATATCGTATCAATTAAGGTTGAAAGTCCTTCACCCTCGGAAGCTGCACTGATTGCCAATTGCTACGCTGAAGCTTATGCGGATTATTCATTAAAGTTTAACAGGGGACATCTTACATTAAACAGGGAATTCCTTGAAAAGCAGGTGCAGGAAAAATATAATGCCCTGCTTCAATCTGAAGATAAGATGACGGTATTTTTGCGCTCTGAAAATATAGTAGAGCTTAATGCTCAGGCAAACTCAATTATCAATACATTAACCGATGTCGAAAGTGAATATAATAAATCGGTAATTGAATTTCAGGCAACTTCAAAAGCGTTAACAGAGATGAAAGAAGAACTTAACAAGCATGATACAAAAGCTGCCGATTATTTTGAAAGCAGGATCACAGACCCGTACATAATTGAGCTTCAAGCACAGATTGCCCGTCTTGAGATACAGCGCGACCTGGCCAGGACTGGAAATGAAGATCTTGTCAAGGATTCCAAATCATTAAAGGAAATTGAAAGGAAAATAGCCGAGCTTAAAAGCACTCTTAATGAGAAGCTGCAGATAATGATGAACAATGCCATGTCAAGTACGCCAGAGGAAACCAGGGTGCTTTCAAACAGGTACTTTGATGCAAAGGTAATGAATGACCAGAACAAAATAAAGGAAGACTTATTAAAGGGTTATCTTGGCAAATACCAGGAGAAATTCAACAAGCTTCCGGCTCAAAGCATTGAATATGCAAACCTTGAGCGTGAGAGAAAATCAAACGAGAAGCTTTATCTCATGCTTCTTGAAAAATACCAGGAAGCTTTGATAAATGAAGAGTCACAGCCAAATAATGTAAAG
>DASXTZ010000170.1:0-1928 GCA_036505135.1 Ignavibacteria bacterium | reverse complement strand
TTTGAGTTAATAAAGTAAGGATTAACTTATAAAAAGGAGAGGATTTCCTCGGAACTACTTATAAATTTCACATTTCTATCAATCAAAACTTTCAAATTATCAGAATCCAGTTTTAATAATTCGATTACTTGTTTCCAAAAGTCTCCATAAAAAATTATTGGTTTTTCGGGAACCATTTTTTTATTCATTAACTCCATTGCAACTGAAAATTCTACAAGTGTGCCTGTTCCCCCTTTAAAGACCAGATATTCATCAGCGAGGCCAATCAGCTCCATTATTCGTTCCATCAGGTTTTCCATTTTAACTTCTTCGTCAATAAAATCATTGCATTTTGTTTTCCATGAAGTAACCGTAACACCAATTGTTTTTCCGCCGGCTGATTTTGCCCCTTTGGCAATTGCTTCCATAGTGCCATAAAAACCCCCACAGCAAAGCGTCCATCCTGATTTTCCGATTGCTTTTCCTATTTCGAAGATTTCATTATAATAAGGGTCATCCGGTTTAATTAAGCCAGAACCAAAAGATGTGATAATTTTATTTACCATTGAAAAATTAATGTGGTTATCAGACCCTTCGCTGCGCTCATGGTGACAATTATAAACTAATCGTCCGGCGGCTCATAGCAATTTCTGCATCTGGCCTCGTAAATATCCTGAGCCCCCACAAGGACCCTATCGCCTTTATTTGAAATACGCTGCGTTCTGTTAGCCGGAGCGCCGCATTTGACACAAACTGCAAGCGTTTTAGTGATATATTCGGCAACTGCCAGTAGTTGGGGGATGGGTTCAAAAGGAACTGCCCTATAATCTGTGTCAAGCCCTGCAACAATAACCCTTTTACCTTCTCCGGCGAGTTTCTGGCAAACATCAACAAGGTAAGTATCAAAAAATTGTGCTTCATCGATGCCAATAACATCCGCTTCAGATGAAAACAGCAGTATTTGCTCGGCTGTTTCAACTACAGTTGAAGGGATCTTCTGTTCATTATGTGAAACTATTTCGGTTTCGCTGTACCTGGTGTCAATTCTCGGTTTAAATATTGCTACTCTTTGCTTTGCAATTTGCGCTCTTCGAAGCCTTCTAATCAGTTCTTCTGTTTTGCCGCTAAACATTGAGCCGCATATAATCTCTATATGTCCATCGAAAGACCTTTTATGCTCAATTTCGTTCATTCTACTTACAGCTTAAAATAGTTGGGTAAAATATCTTTTAAAATAAAGCTCTTAGATCTACCATCTCGAGTTAATAATGTTATGTTAAGATTAGGGTTAAATTCAATCAATGCCTGTCTGCATAATCCGCAGGGAAACTTGAATTCTTTTGAACTTGTTGCTATTACGAGGGATTTAAAGTTCTTTTCGCCGTTGGAAACAGCATTGAAAAGGGCAGCTCTTTCAGCGCAAACCGTTAATGTATATGCGTCAAATTCAATATTGGCACCCAGGTAAACTTTTCCTGATTTACCTTCTAATGCGGCACCCACTTTGAATTTTGAGTGCGGGGAGTGAGAATTTTTCATGGCTTTAAGTGCCAATTCGGAAAGATTTTTTTCCTCCTTCTTTTTTACCATATTTTAAATATAAATAGCTGAATTGTAATAAAATACATATTTAATTATCTTTCTGATTCCTAATGCAAAGAAGAAAAATCTTTAGATTTTTTGATAGGTACTTTGGGATACCACTGGTATTATTCCTGGCATTGTTCACCCGCCGCAAAAGAAGGATTCCTATTGAAAATATAAGAAACATTTTGTTTATAAAACTGGCAGCGATTGGTGATGCCATATTGCTTATTCCCACCTTAAGGAAACTCAAAGGCTCTTTTCCAAATGCGAAGTTGACCTTTATGTATTCCGATGTCAATAAAGCAATCGTTGAAAAGATCCCATACATTGATGAAAGAATAAATTGTGAAGTTCACAGTTTT
>DASXTZ010000169.1:0-2428 GCA_036505135.1 Ignavibacteria bacterium | reverse complement strand
ACGAATGACCCCGCTACAATAAGCGCGACAATTATTAATGGCAGCAGTCCTGTTTCACCGGATAGTGGAAGCTGCGTTATAATTGGCTCCGGATCTGATTCCACAACGGTGCTGCAGGGTTTTACAATAACAGGCGGCACTGGCACAAAATGGATTGATGAACATGGCGCAGGTTTATACAGGGAAGGCGGTGGAATATTAACTGCATTATCGGCACCCATTATTCAATACAACATTATTTACAATAATATAGTCACAAACATTACAGGTGTAATAAGCACAGGAGGAGGCGGTATAAGGTCAGGAGATGGCTATCCAAGAATATATAACAACGTAATATATGGCAATACTGCAAGGTATGGTGCGGGAGTTGTTCTTAACTACACCGGCTGTGAAATGAAAAATAACATTGTGTGCGCAAATTACGGTTCTTATCAATATGGATCAGGTGCGGGAATTTGGATAAACAATACATTTAGCCGACCCAAAACTCTTGAGAATAATACTATTGTTAATAATTCGGCAACTAGCGGTACAGGCGGAGTGTATATTTTTTCCGGCACTACAACATTTAGAAATAATATCATATGGGGTAATACACCGGGCGCTCAGATTGCAGGCGGATCTGCTATTGTTACTTATTGTGATGTCCAGGGGGGTTTTACAGGAGCGGGCAATATTAATTCCGATCCGTTATTCACAGACTCGAGTTTTGTTTTAACGGCAAATTCTCCCTGTGTTGATAAGGGTGATTCAAGCACAGTATACAATGATCCTCCTGACCCCAATAATCCTTCCTTAGCAAAATACCCTGCGAGGGGAACTCTGAGAAATGATATGGGGGCATACGGGGGTCCCTTTAGCAAAATTTTAACAAGCTCAGTTATAGGAATTCATCAGATATCAAATGAGATACCGCGGGGTTTCGAGTTGAAACAGAACTACCCGAATCCTTTTAACCCAAATACTCAGATTGAGTTTCATGTTACGCAATTCGGACTTGTTCAGCTGAAAATATTTGATATTCTGGGACGGGAAATTAATGTTATAATTAATGAACAACTGCAGCCGGGCAGCTATGAAGTTAATTTTAATTCTGCAGGGCTTTCATCAGGTGTTTATTTTTATAAGCTTAAAGCCGGGGATTTCAGCACAGCCAAAAAAATGGTTATCTCAAAATGATCTCACCCCATACTCCTCTCCATACCGCGTGGCGCGGCAGGCGCCATGGAGAGGGGTTAAAAGCATAATTACGCCCCAAAGAAATTAAGTGGTCCAAAAGATGTAAATAAAACCCATATGAGCCACAGAGCAAAAACCACAATAACAGAAATGGATAATTTTACATGTGAAACTTTTGATAACCCTATAGCTACTACAATTAGATACCATATATTTATCAAATCAAAGTTTGCAACGAATTTATACATTGAACTGCCAAGCTGTTCTTCCGTGAAAAGCAGTACAGGCCCTATGTTTACAAATAAACGCCCCGTAAAAATGGCAAGCACAGTATCTAATATCATCTGAATTGACGTGATAATCGATGCAAGCCCTAAAACATTCATAACATTTATAAAAGTACCGCTGCCCTTGAATATTTTAAAAACTCCCCAATAAATAAGCGCCTTAAGGAAAAAGAAGATCACAACACTAAAAAAACCTCCTGCTATTCCAATTGCGACAAAAATGCCGCCTCCAAACATTTTTTCGGTTTTTTCAAGCTGTTCATCTGCTTCCGCGCGTGTCATTTTGCCTTCTTTAACCGCTTTATCCAATCTTTCTTTTACAGCTTCAGTTTGTTTTTTCTTTATTTCTGACGACAGCTCTTCATCATTAAGAACTATAAATGATGCCAGCGAGGTAATTACAGCAAGTATTATTAATGGTATTATCCAGTAAGTTGCTCTGGTTGAATGCCTTATTTCGGTAAATGTTTCACCCGGCTCGCTGAAAACTCCGGCTAATGCGTCTGATAATGCAATATTTGGTTGAAGTACCGGTGCTGATTCTTCCGGCTTTGGCTCCTGTGTATTCTCTTCCATAATAGTTAAATTAAATTGCCAAAAATATCTTCAAATTTGTAAAAACCTTTTTTATTGTTAATAAACTTTGCAGCAAGCAGGGCGCCCTCTGCAAAACCCCTGCGGGATTTTGCGTTATGTATTAGAATAATTGAATCGGATTCACTGTCAAATAAAACTTTGTGGCTGCCAACAACATTTTCGAATCGGTGGGTTATGATGTTAATTTCGTTATCAAGCGGCGAGGGCGAATCTTTTACATAGGTATCTTTTCGTTTTATCTCATTCATTAAATATTCTGCTATACGTATAGCAGTTCCACTAGGCCTATCCAGCTTTTGAGTATGGTGCGTTTCTTCAATGCTTATACCATATTGGGGATACTTATCGATCAATTTTGCTGC
>DASXTZ010000168.1:0-8982 GCA_036505135.1 Ignavibacteria bacterium | reverse complement strand
TAAATGAACTGATGGACATTGCCGTTTCAATAAATACGCTTCCTCTGAGGGCAGCATTATTATATGCTGAGGGTAACATTAATTTTGCAAATAAAAATTTTGAGCTTGCAAAACAAAATCTTGAAGATTCAGCCGATATCTATGACAGTATAAAGCTGCCGTTTGAAGCATCACGCGCCAGATTAATTCTGGCAGACGTTTTAATCAAGCTGAATCATTTTGCACAAGCAGAAGCGGAACTTAATTTAGCACAGGTAAAATTTAAAGAGCTTGGGGCTGAGAAAGATTTTGAAAAAGCAAAATACTTTTTGAAGAATTTATATAAGGATTTTAAAGAAGAAATCGGCAAAAGCTATGAATTTACAGGAAGAGAGCTTGAAGTGATAAGGTTAATAGCCGAAGGGAAAAATAATGAAGAAATAGCCGCCAAACTTTTTCTAAGTGTAAGGACTGTTGAAAAACACATCACGAATATTTACAGCAAACTAGGAGTATCGGGAAAATCTGCCCGTGCTTACGTTGCTTCTTATGCAATTAAAAACAAATTAATATTGAGTTAAATTTTTTAGCAGATTTCTGAATTTTTGCCCCTTTGCGTGCAATTAACATAAAAATTACGTAGTATCTCTGATTTGCATAATACACATCTCGTGTATCTTTGGGTAAAAATATAGGGGTGAATCAATGGAACCAGAAGAGAAAACAGAAACCTTCAAAGTAATTGTTATAGGGGCCGGTCAGGCAGGCTTATCAGTTGGGTACTTTTTATTAAAATTCGGGATACCGTTTGTAATAATAGATGCAAATCAAAGGGTCGGTGACGCGTGGCGCAGCAGGTGGAGTTCACTCCGTCTTTTCACTCCTGCGAAATATGATGGACTTGTCGGAATGCCTTTTCCCGCTCAGCCTTACTATTTTCCTTCAAAGGATGAAATGGCGGATTACCTCGAAAAATATGCGGAACACTTTAAGATGCCTGTTAGAACCTGCATGAGGGTCAATGGGCTTTCAAGGCAGGGAAATTTGTATCGGTTATCAGCCGGCGATGTAAAATTTCAGGCTGAGCATGTTGTTATAGCCATGTCAAATTATCAGAACCCCAAAATTCCTGCTTATGCAAAAAACCTTAACCAGGATATTCTTCAAATTCACTCATGTGATTACCGCGATCCCTCGCAGCTGAAGGAAGGTGATGTACTGGTTGTCGGCGCAGGAAACTCCGGTTGTGAAATAGCTCTTGAAGCGGCTAAAAATAATCATCATGTCTGGTTATCAGGAAGAGACGTCGGCCATTTTCCTTTTAATATTGAAGGATTAGCTGCCCGAATCATTTTCATAAGACTTATGAGATTTTTATCGCACAGAGCAATTACAACCAGCAGCCGAATTGGGCGCAAGATTAAGCGCATAGCAATTTCAAAAGCCGGACCACTTGTAAGACTAAAGCCGAAAGAAATAATTGAGGCTGGGATTGAACGAATTCCGAAAGTTATCGGGGTCCGAGATGGAATGCCACTCGTTGAAGACGAGAGAATTTTGAATGTAAAAAATGTTGTGTGGAGCACGGGTTTCTATCCTTCATTTTCGTGGATTGATATCCCTGTATTTAAAGAAGGCCAGCCGGTTCAGCAGCGCGGAGTAGTTAACAATGAACCCGGGCTGTATTTCTTAGGACTTCATTTTCTATATTCGCCATCTTCAGCAATGATTCACGGTGCTGCAAGAGATGCCCGGTTTGTAGTTAATACGATTGCAAAAAGGCTGGGTCTATAGAAGTAACGGCGATACAGTTAATTGAAAGGATAAGGCTAAAATCGTGCAAAGATAAAACTCACGGCACTGATTGCAGATTAAATTTTTTAAAATAAGCTAATATATATTAATACTTTAAATCTATTGCCTCGTAAAATAATTCAGAGGCATTTTTATTTTAATAAAACATTAGATAATTTCGTATAAATAATAATATTTTTGCTCCGGCCATGAAAAAAATTATTTATTCTTTTCTGTTCACCTTTTTAATAACCTCCCCAAGCTTTTCACAGATAGATGACATCCTGAAAAAAATCCCCGGTGTGGGAGATGTATTCAAAGAAGCTGTAACAACCAGCATTAAAGATGCATATCCTTCCGCATACTGGCTGAAGGATTTAGATAAGCAGTTACCATTAAACGGGGGCGTCACTTTTTCTTCAAATCTGCCTGCCGGGTATTACCGGTACAGGTGCAATACATTTTGTCTTCATGCAGGAACCTACGCTCCAACTGAGGGTGCCGGCTATCTTGTTGCGCCGCTAAAAGGCTCAAAGGCTAAGCTGATAAAAGATATACTGGTAAGGTACTCAGAGCATCCTGAAATAGACCAGAAAGACGTTCAGCTGCTTTTATGGGGTATCGAAGCGGGGCAAAAGTTCTCGAGCTATCCACCCGATTTTCAATTAAGAGTTCAGCCATTATTAAAACCTGAGGAAATTGGTTTAATGGAAGTTGATGTTAAGCAAATCGGCATGGACTTACTGCCCCAGGAAGTTAAAGATGTGCTGAATCTTTACACGGATATCAGGACTAAACTGAGCGATGTAAACTCAACTTATGAAGATATTGAACGCCTTGCAGTAAAAACAGGGATAGCACCGCTTGGAAAAGGCAGCAAAAATATTGAAGCAGGTGTATGGACATCTGTAGGCGGCGGAGTTTATATACGATGTTTCCCTGAAGGATATCCCAAGTCAGAAATGGAAATTTATATACCGGACGAAGTGGATATCAAAAAAGATAATAGCGGGAATGTTATTTCTTTTGATAACGGTTCAAATCAAATCAATTTAACTTACGAACCGGGCTCGGACAAATTTAAAACAGCGGTTATTAAAAATATTGCCGGTTCAGAAGAAATTTCTATTGATAACAATTCAGATCCTACGTCCATGAAAAAAGATTCCGAAGATTTTATCAGTCTGGTTAAAAAATCATTAGGCAGGAAAAAATCGAAGCGGTTAACCGGCTCATCTGTAAAACTTCTGTCACAGTTAAAAGCCATTGAATACTCCTTAAGTTCAACGGATAAAACAGGCTTGCTCTCAGACGGGTATACCTTATCGGTTAATGCAATAGGCAGCTTTATAAGTGATATAGAAACGGGGAATAAAAAAGGCGGAGGGCAAACCCATGAAGCAGGACTTGGAAATGTAAACGGGCTGGTCTTTGCGCCTGCAAATACTTCAAACCAGCGGCTTGGCAATGGGGGGCCGGAAGGAGGCACGCCAAGTGAAGGCGGTCCAAACGAGGGTAATCCTCCTAAAGAAAAGGAAAAAGAAAAAAAGGATTGTAAGGTGAGCATGACTTTGATGCAAGTAGACCAGTCAAAGCTGCCGGAACCGGATTGGGTTTATTCAGTCACAGCACAAATATATATCGAAGGAAATGATGAAGAATGCAACGCTGAGGAAGTTCAATTTACATTGATCGATGTGAGCAAAGAAAGGGGACGCTGTTTAAATGATATGGAAAAAATTGATGACGTTGACGAGGACCTTCAGTTTTCAACACTTAATGAAGGATATACAATGACAAAAACAACTGCAAGTAAAAAAATCAGTGGCAAAAGTCAGCCTGTGGAAATAAATATCGCATGCAGTGATTATGGAGCTTACGGGAAACTTAAAGCTTCAGTAAAGGTAAAAGGGAACTGGTATGAAGCTGATGGCGACGGCACTCCCGATAAGTTTATCACAATACCTGTTGATTTAAACAATAACCAGATTGCTGATAGCTGGGAAAAGAAGAATAATGTTTATGGATTGCCTAATATATGGGACGAGGACCCGACACCGAGCGGGCAGGCAAATACAGGCGATGGCATTACAAATTACGAAGAATACCGCGGGTTCTTTGTATCAGACGGCGGCGGCGGTAAAGAACATGTGAGAACCGACCCTAAACTTAAAGAACTATTCGTATATGATAAAGATAAGATATTTGATATAGCTTCATGGAAATCGGCAAGCGGGATAAAAGCATATTGGGTTGACCTTGACATGATGTATGGACCCAAAGGAGGAGGTGAAACAGACCAAAATTACCGCTGGGTCAACTTCTGCCGTGGATTTGCAACCGGTCTTAAATATGCTATTCAGGTAGTTAAGATTAACGGTATGGGCGATCCTTACAATCAACACCAGGAAAAATATGTTTTTGGTTATAACGACCCCGCTTATGGCCCGCCGAAAGCCTCAAACAGAATCGTTATGTTTCCCGACAGAATCAGAAATTGGCTGGTAGAAAGTGCCGATACGCTTGAAGGCACTCTTAAAAAATTTCCCTCCGGATTCAATATTGGCACGGTATACTACTCCAAAAAAGAAGTTCAGCATTTAATAGATGAAATAAGAAATTCTGCCAAGCTTGATGTGCTTGTTGATTTTTGGCTGAATCTGTGTGTGCTGCATGAGACCGGGCACGCATGCAATTGCCATCATCACGGCGGGGGCGACCCGAATAAAACGGGATTGGGCGACCCCAAGTGTCCTACATTATACCGTTCTGAATATACCCTGGTGAAGCTTGATAAAATGATGGCTCAGGTGATGAATGTAATCGAAAAAGAGGGTATAACTCCGATTGTCAGCTATACCGGGTGGAAATTCTGTACTAAAGGTGATAACTGCTGGAAACAATTAACTGTAAACGATAGCAAGTAAAAAGGTTTTTTCATTTTTCCGGCATAGGATTTTTGACCACACAATGTTTTAATCGGGTATTTTCTTTCATATCCTTTAAATACATATATTAATATTTTTACGCCCGTGAAGACAAAGGAACTGCTTAAAAGTGACTTAAAGCATATCCGTGATGCATTTATTAAGGTCTATCCCATGGCTTTCAGGAAAATGCTTGATAAATGGGGTATAACCATTCTATCGATTATAGCTATTGCATTTGCATTTTACCTTGATGAAGCAGTCCGCACAGTTATAACCGGCATTAATAATAATATTGCCGATACTCTGTTTACATTCGGCAGATGGTATGGCGGGGGAATGCCAACTTTTTATCTTTTTCTCGGTCTGTATATTATTGGTTTAATATTTCAAAAATTCAAGCTTCGGGAAACAGGACTTTTAATAGGAGAAACTTATGTTTTTTCCGGTCTGATAACATTGATTTTTAAATCGGCGGTTGGAAGGTGGCGGCCATACACCAATAAAGGGGATCTTGTCTTCAATGGATGGAGCTGGACAAACGACCAGCAGTTCTCATACTATTCGGGGCACGCCGCTGTTGCTTTTGCGCTGTCAACCGTCCTTGCATCAATGACCGATAACAAATATTTGAAGGCATTTTATTATCTCATGGCTGTAATTACATGTATAAGCAGAATATATCATAATATGCACTGGTTTTCCGATGTCCTTACTGGCGCGCTTGTCTCTTTTTTAATTACCAAGGTCTTAATATCCATTCACGAAGCACCTGTAGATAATGTTCCGGGCTAAATTATTTTTAAAAGCCAGGTGGGAACACCTTATTTTAGCATCCTATAAAGTTGATCCTGCATTACTTTTGGAATATTTACCCCAGGGCCTGGAGCTTGATACAATTGACGAAAATGCTTTTGTCAGCCTTGTTGCGTTTAACTTTGCAGATACCGCTGTAAAAGGTATTAAAGTTCCGTTTCACATCAACTTTCCGGAAATTAATCTGCGGTTTTATGTGAAAGATAAACAAAGGCGCGGAGTTGTATTTATTCGTGAGTTTGTTCCCAGATTTTTTATTTCTTTGTTTGCCAATGTTTTGTTTAATGAAAATTACCGCTCAGTTCCTATGAAAAGTAAGCTTGAAATAAACCGTGCTGATATAAAATGCAGTCATGAGATTAAGCTCAACGGGAATCTGTATTATGTCTCTCTTGAGTCTGAAAACAAAATGTCTATTCCTCCGCAGGATTCAACCGGGCATTTTTTTAAAGAACACGAATGGGGATTCGGCAGAACAAGAAAGGGCAAAACGCTTGTTTACAAAGTTGAGCATCCATTTTGGGAAGTTTACCCGATTGTTAATTTTGAGCATAATTTTGATTTTGGAAGGATATATGGGGATAAATGGAAATCTTTAAATAACGAAGCACCGTATAATATTACATTTGCAAAAGGTTCCCAAATTAAGGTTTATTCAGCACAAACATTGTCACCCTGAGCCCGGCTTGCGGAATAAGTCCCGCAAAGAATGACAAAGCGGAAAATAAGTTTGTTTCTCCATTAAATAATTATTAATTTAAGAGTTCACATCATTTAAATTATAATCTATTTGTCAGAATCAATTCACAAAGGGTTAATTAGTTCTATTACTGTTTATAATGAGCGGTTTAAAGTGTATGATGCTATAAATGGCACCATCGCGGATAGCTTTACGCGCCACGTTAGTTATGGACTTGGCACTTTACCTAAATTTCTCCTGGCAAAATATTTTTATGACACTGAAGGCTCTGAACTTTTTGAAAAAATTTGTGAAACTCCCGAATATTATGTTACCAGAACTGAATCTGAAATACTTAAAGAGAATGTGCATGAGATTGCAAAGCTGAACAATGGTAAAAAAGTTATCGTCGAGCTTGGCAGCGGCAGCTCTGTCAAGACACGTTATTTATTGAATTCATTTTTGAACAATTATCCTAAGCTGCTTTATATGCCCATTGACGTTTCTGAAATTATGGTTTCCAGCAGCAATATTTTACTTGAAGAGTTTGAAGCCCTGAAAATTGATGGCATTCTTTCGGAATATGAAACAGGGCTTAACGTTGCAGGCTCGGTTATAAAAGAGCCGAAGATGATAATATTTCTCGGCTCAAGCATTGGCAATTTTAATCTTCCCGATGCTTTTTATTTTGTTAAACATATTGCAGGCGTGATGAATACCGGGGATACATTTCTAATTGGGTTCGATATGGTAAAGGATATAAATGTGCTTAATGCTGCATATAATGATGCTGAAGGCTATACTGCAAAGTTTAACCTTAATCTTCTGAAGAGAATCAATAGAGAATTAAACGGTGAGTTTAATTTAAATAAATTCGAGCACAAAGCATTCTTTAATGAAGCAAAAAGCAGGATAGAAATGCATCTTGTTTCGCAGGGCGAGCAGGATGTTTGCATCCATTCGATTAGAAAAGAAATTCATTTTGATGATAATGAAACTATCCACACCGAAAGCTCATATAAATTTACAGATGAGATGATTAACGAGATTGCCTCCCATGCCGGACTGGAACTTGAAAAAGTCTGGAAAGATAAAAAGGATTATTTTGCTTTGTGTTTGATGAGTAAAATTAAAACTTAGAGAGAAAGCTAAACACATCATAATTCATGAAAAGGAGGAACCATGAATGCTTCCCGTTATTTTTTTTATCTGCTATTAACAGTTATCCCGGCAATATTTTTAAGTTGTTCAAAAGGATGCAATCTCGCTGAGAATTATGTCAGGTCCAACGATTTTTTGATCTGGAATATTTCCAGGTTCGAAAATACTGCTAAAGTTATTCCTCCCGGGGCTAATAATAAATGTATTCTGGGTAAGATCATAGTATGCACAGGCCAAACCCGCCCGGGGGAAATTGTTTCAAGGGCTCTTTATAATTCTGATGGTTCTATTGACACGTTATCCCTGGGCACCTCCGTGCCTTATCCCGTCGATACCAGCACCGAATCAATTGCCACCGATAACCAGATCATCCGTTTAAAAGACGGGAGTTTTTTGGCAATGAAGAATGGTTACACATGGGAAGAAATAAATCCGCATCCTGCCTGGTGGAATTCGTTTGATTATATAGGTTCTTCTATGAAAAATGGCGGAAGGAATTCCGTTTATGTGTGGATATCGACCGATTGCGGGAGCTCGTGGCAAAGGCAGGGCAAAATTGATGCGGCCAAAGTATTGAGCGGGAAATACGGATGGCCCCAGCCAACTGATGATGACAACGACGGGAACCAGGATAAAGATGCCAATGGTAAGCTTATATGGTGGATAGGCGGATTTGACCGCACGGAGATTTATCAGAATCCCTGGAGCGGGACTATCTATATTTCCGGCCATGGAGATGGGGGTCCATATAAGAGCGGTGCTCAAACCATCTCTAACCATAATGAAGTGATCTTTTATTCCACTGATAACGGCAAGACATGGGATGTTGCCAAGGAAATAGATAACGGAGCCCCAATAGTGATGACATCTACACCAAACGGCAGATTTTATGCATTTTCGTGTTCCGGAGGTACTCCAAAACTGTATATTACCACTACACCCGGTGACCCATCGACACTTAATAATGGGTTTTCAGTTTTTTATGAAGATGAAGTTAACGGCAATAAGCAGCAGGTTTCGGCGGCAGTCGATCAAAGCTCGCATATTTTAAGGAATATTCAGCAGCCTTCAATTTCAAGGGTTAGTCTTGATGCTTCTACAAGTGTTGTCAGGATAGCTTACAGTGCACTTAACAGCTCCGGTAGACAGGTCTATAAAATAATTAATGTAAAGGTAGATGACAATAATCCTTCTGCTGCTCCTGAAGTAACCTCTGTAAAAACGATTCAGGCAGATGATCCGGCTAAATTTTCGTGTGTTTTCGGATGTTTTATTGATCCTGAATTTAATGAAATACCTTCCGGCTATCAAACGAATAAGGCATTATTTTACTGGATAGAAACGTCTACAGGGAATGATCCGGCAAAGATTTCGGCGAAATATGTTCTGTTCCATAATGATTATAGCATGTCCTCTCAGCCGGATTTTCTTTCACGGTCAAATGGTGCTCCAAGATACTGGAATGATAAAACCGGGGTGGGTGACTATATGTCAGGTGGATTCTTTTGGGCGAATAATGAGCTGAATTATTTTGCTCAGTGGGTTGATGCCGCCGGTATCCATGGGAATATAGTTACTGTTCCGAAGTAAAGATGTATATTTATCAATGTCAGCAGCAGAGTATAT
>DASXTZ010000167.1:0-2486 GCA_036505135.1 Ignavibacteria bacterium | reverse complement strand
TAGAATCAGGTTTTTTAGAAGTATCTTTTTTTGTTTCCTTTTTAGATATATCTTTTTTAGATGTATCCTTTTTCTGGGATATGGTTGAGCTGTCATGTTTCACCGTCTGAGTAATCTTGCTTGTATCTTTCTTAATAACCTTACTCAGCGAATCTGCCTTAATTAATGAATCTATATTGCCGCCTGCAAGGTATGCATCTATTTTTTCCATTACCTTGTAAGCTATTTGAGGGTCTATCAAAAGCTTAAATTCAAGTAAAGCTGTTCCCTGCAAGAGTTTTCTAACATCCTGTATATTGCTGACACCAGGCAGTTCCACCAAAAGCCTGCTGGCTCCTTTTTTCTGGATTACTGGTTCGGCTACTCCATATTGGTCAATTCTGTTTCTTACCACCTCAACCGCTCTATCTATTGCGTTATCAACCTCTGTCTTTAAATCCGACTTTATCTTCTTTTCATCATCTCTTATCTCACCATAATAGGCTTTTATTGAAGTCCCCTTTGCGACCAGCTTTGATTCAAAAACTTCGACAAAATCCAGATCGCTATTTTTAATTTCCTGGGTTGTTTCCTGAAGAGCTGCATTGAAAACATCATCAGTTTTTTTAGCCAGCTTTTGTAAAAGCATGGGAATATCAACTTCCATTATAACATACATTCCGCCCTGCAAATCCAATCCAAGCTTTATTCGTTTTTCCTTAGCTTTAATTACATCATTACCATATTTATCTAAAAATGCTGCACTGTCCTCAAAATTCTTTAATTGGCTGGCTTCTTTATTAAACTGATGGTCCTCATATGTGGGTTTTAAAAACCAGATTGAAAGGAAAACGAAGGCAAGTGTAAGTATAATTCTGAACCTGTTTTTTCTCAACTGAACCTCAAAAATGCTTAAATTTTCGTAAAAAAGTGAGATACAAATATAGGTTTAGTGATTGTAATAATCAATGAAATTTAACAGTTAGGAGGGATAATTCCAATTTCTAATTGATGATTTCGAATTAAATAAGAAATTCTAAATTACTTCTTTGGGTGAGCGAGGGGACTCGAACCCCCGACCCTCAGAGCCACAATCTGATGTTCTAACCAAACTGAACTACGCTCACCATAAAGATTTCTTAGTACGCCCAACAGGAATCGAACCTGTAACCTATAGCTTAGAAGGCTATCGCTCTATCCGATTGAGCTATGGGCGCAAAAATAACGATTTTAGCTTACAAATATAAGAATCTGAGCCTTTAAAATAAATGTATTTTGTAAGAATTAATTAATTTGGCTTTTGTAAAGTTGTGCTTATTTATATCTTATTTTTAATATTAAAATTAATGTCATAATAAGAATAGATACAGTATTTGCCGCAATAACAGGAATGCTTGAGGTCATTAGACCATAAATAAGCCATGAGATTAAGCCGATTTCAAGCATGATTATTGTTGGCAGCGATAAATCTTTTGTCTGCTTTGTTCTGATTGTTCTTATGGATTGAGGGAGAAATGCAAATGTTGTTAAGAATGCAGCAAATAATCCAATTATAGTTGCAAGATCCAATAATTATTGTATTTGCAGTTTTATATTTAAGCCGGCTTCATTACTGGTTCTTGTAGTAATTCCTAAAGTCCCACCGGTCGGCTCTATTTTATTATACTTATAAAAAAGCTGAAGAACAACGCTTCTCGAAAGATTATACTGTATTGAAGGATTAATTGTCGTGGTGGTTGTCGCCCCCGTTTGTGCAACTTGTTCCCAAATCCCAGTCGAAGAATTGTAAGTATAAATTAAAGGTTCATTCTTAGTAACTGTGTAAGAGAAGGATACAGTAAAATTATTTTCGAGGGATAGCCCGAATAATGGAATTTTAAATCCCGTTTTTGCATAACTAGCGTTAATAGAAAAATCAGAGGTTGCCGTATTGGTAATTCTTCCGTTGCTTGGCTCGAGGTTATAATTATCGCCCTTATTAATTTTTATCGCTGCTGTTAAATTTCCTTCAGATATAGGTTTGAAATTAATATTTACTCCAATCAGCGGTGAAAACCCTGAACTCAATGACTGGTTGCTGATTATTTCGGGGCTTCTTCCATCAAGTGTTAGTGTTTTCTTATATTCGGAATTATAGCCGCTCTCTATGGTCATACTGCTTGCAAAACCTGTGAACAGGTCAAATTTTTCTACTCCAGTTAAATTTAAAGTCCAGCTTGGAAATGGAAATTTAACAAAATTATTTTCAAATGACTCTGATATCTCTTTTGCCTGGGTTGCCGAGCTATCCGGTTTTGCAAGTTTTGGAATGATGTCTCCCGAAACAAAGAAGCTTGGCCGGGTTAGAACCTTTGTTTCATAAGTTGAGTTAGGATTACCCGTATTGCCAAATGCATCAGACGTAAATGTAAGGTTTTTCTGGGAAGAATTTGATGTTTTATATGTAAAGTTTATTTTCAGATTGTTTGGAAATATTGGAGTAATAAATGTATTAAACGACCAGATAT
>DASXTZ010000166.1:0-7672 GCA_036505135.1 Ignavibacteria bacterium | reverse complement strand
TTTATGTTTAATAAATATGCTACAGGATTTTTTTCGTAATCTTTAGAACGAACTCCTGCTATGATCCTTGCTTTCGAATGATAAGCAATCAAATGGTTTGTCCCGGAAAAAACCACGGTCGAGGGGATAATAGCAAGATCAATTGTTCTATCCTGCAAAGCCTTCACCAGGTAAGTAAAATTTTCTATCCCACTTTCGTAATACAGTATTTCATCAACCGGAGACCGCACATCTTTAAAGATCTCTTCAAACCTTGTGGACTTTTTTGTAACAAGTATGATTCTTGCCGAAGGAAATGCATTCCTTACGGACATGATCATAGGAACAGAACAAAGCATATCCCCCATCTGGTGACGGATAACAAGTAAAATTGTTTTTATTTTGGAATAATTTATTTCAGCAGGGTTTAAATCTTGTTCAATAATAAAACCACGGTAAATCTTTAAAGCAATACTAACCCAGAATTTTTCAAAATTTCTCACTCTTTCTTGACTTCGGTAAATTCAGCGTCTTCTATATTTTTAAGGTCAATTTTTGATTTTCCTGATTTATCGATTTTTGTTTTTTTCTGAGAAAGCGCCCCCAGCCTGAATGCCCATTTTATGGCCAGGTAAACAATATAGATCAATATTGCATATAATATATACCGGAACATTAGTTTGCAGTTTTCCTTAATGATGGGTTATAGTATTTTACTGCCCCAATTTCGTTATTTAAAATTTCGTTCAAAAGATTTTCAAAATCTTTATTATCATTAACAAAATCAACCTCATCGCAGTTAACTATTAAAACCCGGGTCGATTTATATCTTGAAAAAAAATAGTTGTATGCTTCGTTTAAGTTTTCAATGTACTCTCGTGTTATACCCTTTTCTATTTCCCTATCCCTGATACGAATATTCTGCATAAGCCTGTCAACAGACGACTGGAGAAATACAACCAGGTCGGGTGTTGCTATATTTTTATCTAATGCCGCCGATACCTGCTCATATATTTTCAGCTCGTCATCGTTAAGGTTCATGTAAGCAAATATCTTATCCTTTTCAAAAATATAATCACTAACTATATAGCTTTGAAAAAGCTCCTTCTGGTGAAGCTGCTGGAGCTGGTTATAACGTTCGAGCAAAAAGAAAAGCTGTGCTCTAAAAGCATATTCTTCAGGATTATTGTAGAACTTTTCTAGAAACGGGTTTTCCTCAAATTTTTCAAGAATAAGGCGCGCGTTTAGCTTTGCAGCCAGCTTTTCTGCAACCGAAGTCTTACCTGCTCCTATTGCGCCTTCTATTGCAATATAGCTAACAGGATTACTATTATTTAATAAACTACCGCTCAATACCGCCCTACGCTCTAACCTCTTCTAAAAGCCTTGGAACAAATTTTTTTACCAAACTTTTATCCGGGCTTTTTAAAAGCAAAGTTGAAACTCTTTTTTTAAAAACAGGATGAACAAAATCCGGAATTATTTCATTTAGCGGAACTAGTACAAAATTACGCTCTTTTATCATTGGATGAGGGATCTTCAGTTTATTTTTTATAATATGCTTTCCGTAAAATAAAATATCAACATCAATCTTACGCGGTCCCCAGTGAATTTTCCTATCCCGCCCCAGTTTTTTCTCAATTTTTTTAATTTTTTCATAAAGTTCACCGGGCGCTAATTTACATAAACATACTATAACGCAATTTACAAAATTTCTTTGCTCTTTCAATCCCCATGGCTCTGTTTCATAAAGGGAAGATTTACCGATTATATTAATACCTTTTATTAATGAAATTTCCTTGATTGCTTTGCGGATAAAAAGGATTCTGTTGCCGATATTTGACCCTAAACCTAATACAGCCTTTTCCATACCTGTAAATTATTCAAAGCAGGCAGATTTTTATAAGCCTGTCGTTCGAAATATAGATGTAACTCTATTTTCTGTACTCTGAGTGTTCTACCTCGACCGAATCGACAACACCTCCCAAAGGCGGGTTTGGCTTTCTTACTTTAATAGTAACTTTTTGGACTACTGAAAAATTCCTGATGATACTATCTGCAATGTTGAAAGCCAGGGCTTCAATCAAAAAGAATTTAGAACCTGAAACAACATCTTTAATGAATTTGTACGCCTTTTCATAGTCAAGGGTTTTTTTAAGATTATCCTCCGCTTCAGCCGCGGTTACATCACAAGTCATCTCAGCATCAATTTCAAACAAACCTCCATTAGCGCGTTCCGCATCAAGCACTCCATGATGCGCATAAAACCTTGCATTATTTATTCTGATTATGGTGTAGTTCATTTCTTCTTAGATGTCTTTTTTTTCTTAGCTTTCGCTGCAGCACGCTTCTGCTTTTTATTTTTATTCTTTACCTTCTTTGCCTTCCTGGATTTCTTGCCCTTGTCCTTTGACTTAATTTTTTCCAGAACCGTCAGCATTGTTATACCTATATCGGCGGGTGAATCTGCAACGTGAATTCCGGCCTCACGCATAGCACTTATTTTATCAGCCGCAGTTCCTTTTCCTCCCGCAATAATCGCCCCCGCATGTCCCATACGCCTTCCGGGAGGAGCAGTTCTGCCCGCAATAAATCCTACGACCGGTTTTTTAACGTGCTTTCTTACGTATTCAGCGCATTGCTCTTCAGCATTGCCGCCTATTTCACCTATCATAACTACGGCATCTGTATTTTTATCTTCGTTAAAAAGCTCCATCGCATCAGTAAAGTTTGTGCCGATGATCGGGTCGCCGCCAATTCCTAAACAGGTTGATTGGCCTATGTTAAGAGCTGTTAATTGCGCCACAGCTTCGTAAGTTAAAGTTCCGCTGCGCGATATAAGTCCAACTCTCCCTGGTTTGTGTATAAATCCAGGCATGATGCCGACCTTGCATTCACCCGGAGTTATTATTCCCGGACAGTTGGGACCAATCATCCTGACATTTCTTCCTGAATTATTTAAGTTATCAAGATATGCTTTTGCAGTTATCATATCTTTAGTCGGAATACCCTCTGTTATGCAAACAATGACTTTCACACCCGATTCTGCAGCTTCGATTATTGCATCAAGCCCGAATGCGGGGGGAACGAAAATCACAGAAGTATTCGCACCGGCAGCTTCAACAGCTTCGCGGCAAGTGTTAAATATAGGTATTTTTTCTTCGAATTGTGTGCCGCCTTTTCCGGGCGTAACTCCGGCAACAACATTTGTGCCGTATTCTATCATCTGCTTAGTATGGAACGAACCTTCGGAGCCCGTAATACCCTGAACCATTAATTTTGACTTCTTATTGACTAATATGCTCATTTATTTCTAATATTATGGATTTTTTGTTGTGCAGGGTCTGAATTTAATGATTCTAAACTTATGAAAAAACTGAAAAAAGAAAGATTCGGATTACACTAATTTTATGAAATAGAATAAAGGGCAAAAAAAGAGAGGCAGCATATGTGCCTCTCAAATATAAAAAGCTTTTTTTATAAATTATTCCTGCTTAACAGAATTTCCCGTTATAACCCACTCACCGTTCTCGTTTGCTGATAAATTATATGTTACGCTTAGAGTTTTCGTAACCTCGGAATCATTGCCGTCTTTTTTCACTATCTGGACCTGTTTTACCTTCGATACCACAGTTGCTTTTCCATCTTTTTGAGTCAGCACTTTAGGCTCTTCGACTACCGTGAATGATTTTGTATTCCGGTAACCCGATTTCAGCTTATCTACAGGGCGTGATGGAAAATACTTGTGCGCTTTTTTCATGTTTGAATCAAAGTTTCCCGTCTCATTGATCCCGCGTTGTATATACTCATAATAATCTTTTACTGTGCTTGCAGGATTTTCAAACTTTTGTGTTATTTCTTTTTGTATCTCTTTTTTCTTTTGCTGCTTCTTTTCTTTTTGCGTTATCCTGCTTGTATCTTTCATCTGTTCTTTTTGTGATGTGGACGTATCGAAAGAATTTGTACCCTCAAGCTGGTTCAGGTGCCTTTCGCGTTCTTCCAGCTCAATCTCTTTTAGCTTAAGCCTGGCTTCCTTGTCATTAAGCTCTTTTTCCTTATCAGCAAGAATCTGGAATGTAGGCTTTGATGAATTTTCTTCACTTTTTTTAGTGCACCCTGATAGAAAAATTATCATGGAAATGACTATTAAGTATATAATTAATTTACCCATAATATTTAAATTAATGGTTTAAGCAATTCCGCTAACTATAAATATAATAGTAAAATAAGCTTTTTGCAACTGATTAGTATTTTGTAAGAATTTAAATAATTGTTTTTACTGGGCTTCGTAAATAATTTTGTAGTTTTGGAATGCCTGGAAAAGGGCCAATGCAACTTCATTCTGGCCTATTTCTGAGGAAAGATAGCGCTCATCATTAATATCTGACAGATATCCTGTTTCTACAAGAACACAAGGCATGGATGAGCGGCGGATGACAAGGTAGTCTGCCTGGAAAACTCCCCGTGAGGCAAGCTGAGTTGTATTAACCATTTTTATTTCTATGTTCGAAGCTAAAATTTCATTAAGCCTGTAATAACCACTTTGAGCAAGTGAAGAGAAAATAAAATTATCAATTGTATCTGCTCCTGGTTGCCTGTAAGAAAGCTGAATGTTTTCCTTCATCGTTACTAAAACTGCTTCCTCTAAAGATTCCGGTTTAAGCAGGTATATTTCAAATCCGTTTTTTTGGCTTTCTTCAAGCTTCTTATGATTGGCATGAATACTGATAAATAGCTTTGCGCGGTTATCATTAGCAATTTTTGTCCTGTCCCTTAACTCAATAAATTCATCTGTTGTTCTTGTGTATATAACACGTATAGCGGGATATTTTTGTTCGATATAAGTTCCAAATTTTATTGATACAGGCAGAACAATATTTTTTTCCTGCACCCCGGTTTTATCGCCTATAGTTCCCGGGTCTTTTCCGCCATGGCCGGCATCAATAACTACTACATCCAGCCTGTTTTGGCAAAACAGGAATGACAAATTACAAAATCCAAATGCCAATAAAATAAAAATAATCTGCAGATTAATTTTGAACACAGTTTATAATTTATCTGTAATTAACAAATTGGACTGCAAAATCAAGCTCGGCATTTTTAACAAGGGCTATGGCTGACTGCAAATCATCTTTGCTTCGGCCCGATACCCTTACCTGTTCATCCTGGATAGCGGCCTGAACCTTGAGCTTGGCGTCTTTTATCAGCTTAACTATCAGCTTTGTGTTATCTTTGCTTATTCCCTGCTGAACTTCGATAACCTGTTTCAACATGCCTCCGCCGGCTTGTTCTGCCGCTTTGTATTTCATAGCCTTAAGAGGAATCCCGCGCTTAACAAACTTATTTTGCAGAATATCTATAACGGCGCGAAGCTTATAATCATCATCACCCATTATTGTTATTGTTTTATCTTTCTGGCTGTAATCGATTGAGCTTTTTGAGCCCTTAAAATCATAGCGCTGCTGGATTTCTTTTCTTGCCTGGTTAATGGAGTTATCAATTTCCTGCCAGTTTATTTCAGATACTATATCGAATGAATAATTTTCTGCCATTGTTTAATATCATTCCCGGGATAAACAAAAATCTAAATTAATTAACAGTTTTTTTCTTTGTAAATATGTACTTGTAAGAGTTTTCTTTTCCGAGTACCTGTTCAATATGAAATATTTCTCTGCAATCTTCAAATGAAAACATCTCTCCATCCAAGACATACCATTTTTTTCTCTGCTCAGTTGTCAATTTTCTAATGGATGGAAAATAGATAAGGGGTACTTCTATTATCCTTCCATCAGCCAAAGAAACTTGCATCTTTCCTTTAGCAGGGAACCCGATTTTTTTTATTACCGGTTTTATTTTTTTTAAACCTTTCCATTTTATTTTATTATTAGTGTTCTGATTCTTTCACCTTTTGAAAATCTTTCTATTTGTTTCTTGATTATGTCCAGATTTTCTCTGATTAACTTTTTGATATAATTCTCTGTCACTAAAATCACCCCGATCAACAAGTGAAATCACGGGTTCTAACCAAAATTTTGCGGTTTTTCTAAAACGCCTTTTCTTGATTCAACGTGAACATGTTTTCTATTTTCAGATAAATCAGCTGAATATATTAAGAATACATATTTTTTAATAATTAATAATTTTAGGCAAACTGGCTATTTTCCCATTTTTTGATATGCCTTTTTCAGCCCTGCATACCTGCCATCTGCAAAATTGCATTCCATAAATTTTCGGGCATTGGCTGAACGGAAAGCCGGGGATTAGTAGCTAATTTTGAATCCTTGAATCTTTTATCAGCCTTTACCTGAGCCAAGGTAACCGGGTTTTTAAGTTTCCGTTTTGGCTTTATGTCGAATACATAGAAATATTCGCTATCTTTCTTCGGGTCAGGGTACGGTTCAGAAATGATTTCTGCAATACCCATTACCTGTTTTTCTTCTCCGGTATGATAGATGAAAGCCAAATCACCCTTTTTGGCTTTCCTTATATTAGGCATTGCCCATGGACTTGTAACGCCGTCCCAAACGGTTTTTTTATCCCGCTCTAAATCACTGTATGAATAAACAGTGGGTTCTGTTTTTAATAACCAGTAATTCATAAATTTTTTTATTTATCATTCCCGCCTGCCTGCTGCAGGCAGGCGAAAGAGGGAATCCAGATTATTTTTTTAAAAAAGAATTTTTTTTCCCAAAAAAAGAATTTGCCTAAATTTTTTTAATACTACACTTAATTATAAATAATACCGATTAGATTCCGGCCTTCGCGGGAACAGCGGAGCGCGGAGCAATGACAAACGCATATTATCCCAGACGCAAATTAGCATATTTTAAAATTATATTCTTTACCCCAACTTTATCAAACTGTATCTGAGCCTTGCGTGATTCGCCCCTGCCCGTTAATTCAATTACTTTCCCTTTGCCGAAATTATTATGGAAAACTATACTTCCTTTTTTAATTCCATCATCTTCACGGAACATTTCATCCAAAACCTCATCGGTATCCTCATAATATTCATACCTTATGGAGCTGCCTTCCTGCTGAACAGTCTTCGGCCTTAGCTTCATACCGGAATGTTTATTATACTGAACCCTGCCGAGGTCAATCTCTTTTAAAAATCTTGACATAAGCTGGTAGCTCATGCTTCCAAATCTATAACGCTGCAATGCATAAGTCATATAAAGCTTTTCCATCGCGCGGGTAATAGCAACGTAGAAAAGACGCCTTTCCTCCTCCAGGTCTTCGCGGGATTCCATTGAGCTCATTAAGGGGAAAATCCCATCCTCGAGCCCCGTAATAAAGACCACGGGGTATTCAAGCCCTTTTGATGAATGAGTTGTCATTAACGTTACGGCATTCTTCTCATCATCATACGTATCGATATCTGTCACCAGGCTCACCTCCTGCAGGAAACCTTCAAGGGTTGGATTTTCGGTTTTATCAGTATATTCGGAAATACCTGAAAGCAGCTCCTGCACATTATACATTCTGTCCATTGCTTCTTCTGTTCCTTCGTTTCTGAACTGGCGAAGGATTCCAATTTCATCCACCAGGCTTCTTGCCAGCTCACCCGGCGAAAATTCATTTTTAACTTCACGGTATTTACGAATAAGCCCCGCCAATCTAACCAGCTCTGCCTCAATTTTTGTCTGTCTTTTCTGCTGACCGTTGAGATCATCCAACATTAGCAGCAAGG
>DASXTZ010000165.1:0-4007 GCA_036505135.1 Ignavibacteria bacterium | reverse complement strand
TCTAATATGTTTTGTTTTATGAAGTTAGATACTGCAAAAATTCTGTTTACCCTGTTATAAAGAAATTTATGAAATATGTCTTTTTTGGGAATGCCGCTTGCCATATGTTTTGTTAAGTATAACTTGGTTTTTGAGCCGGCTAGCAATAAAGCGGGAACAATGATCCACAAATCATGCGAATAGTGAGTATGTATAATCTTTATATTAGTTTTTTTTAAAAATTTTCTAAGTTTATTTATACTTTTTATTTTGTTTTTTTTTGACAATATAGGTAATACGTTAAAGTTCTCTTCAGATGCTTTCTTTTTAAGCTCGGAATTGCTGGACGTCAGCAGGCTAAGATTAAAATTTTGATTTTTTAATTGTTTAATATGTTCAAGGGCCATTATTTCTAATCCACCCCAGGCCGGAGGATATGTTCCGCAAGCAACCAATACGTCTTTTGTATGTGGCATAACTATACAAAATTAGTTTTTTGCGAAATTAAAACAAAATCACAATAAAGTATCCATGTACATAACGAATTAAGGGTATTGAGAATATACCGTAATCATACTAACTTAATGGGTCTACGTAAAGTTTTTGCATAGATTTAACAGGGAAAATTAAGTCAATCGACTTTATTTTTAACATATTAAAAACTAAAACAAGATATTAATTTAATTTAATATCCCCGGGGCTATTTTTGGTAATTTAAATTGACGCCAGATAACGATCTAATATCGAATGGTATTCCTCGCATTATGGTTGTTGAGGATGAAGGCATTATTGCCCAGGACATAAAAAATTGTCTGGAAGGGCTTGGGTATAATGTACCCGATGTTGTCTTTACAGGCAGGGAAGCAATTCAGCGGGCTGAAGAACTGCGTCCTGACCTTGTGCTTATGGATATTGTTCTCAAAGGTGATATTGACGGAATAGAGACTGCATCAGAGATCCGTAAAAAATATAACATTCCTATTGTTTACCTTACAGCTTATGAAGACGATAAAACTTTAAGGCGAGCCAAGCTCACCGAACCTTTAGGTTATATTCTAAAGCCGTTTGAAGAAAGATATTTGCGTTCAAGTATTGAGATGGCCCTGTATAAGCACCAGATGGAAACGAAGCTTAAGCAGAACGAGCGATGGCTTAGCACAGTATTAAGAAGCGTTGGTGAAGCTGTAATTGTAACAGATGAAAAAGGAAGGGTTCAATATACAAATCCCACTGCCGAACAGTTAACAGGCTGGAAATTATTTGAAATCATAGGAAAAGATATTGAAGATGTCTTTATTTTACTGGATGATAAGACAAAAGAGCCGGTTGAAAACCCTATCAAAAAAGTTCTATCTGAAAATATAGTTATTGGCAGAAGCAACCATACGATACTGATATCACGTGATGCTAAGGAGCTTTATGTAGATTACAGTGCTGCTCCGATGAAAGATGACAAAGGAAGAACCACGGGCGCGGTTTTTATTATCCAGGATATAACAGACAGGAAGCGTGCTGAGCATGGGCTAAAGGAAAGCGAATCAAAGTTCAGGAACTTATTTGATTACGCTACCGATGCTATATTTGTTCAGTCGTTAAACGGCAGAATAATTTCAGTTAATAACCAGGCAAGCATTTTGCTGGGTTATTCAAAAGAAGAGCTTTGCAGCCGTAAATTTTCTGAGCTGATAAATGAAAATATAACCGACAATACTTTTTTAATTTATTCAGCACTCAAGGAAAAAGGCAGCTACGTTTTTGAAACACAATACAGAAAAAAAGACGGTTCGTTTATTGATGTTGAAATAAGCATGCAGCTTATAAAGCTGCTCGATGAAAATGTTGTTCAGCTGTTTGTCCGTGATATTTCCGATAGAAAACGCGCGCAGGAAAAAATAAATATGCTGGCTTCGGCTATTAAAGGCATTAGTGAATGCGTCAGCATAACTGACCTGCAGCATCGCATTGTATTTGTTAATGATGCCTTTATTAAAACATACGGCTATTTCTCCGATGAAATGATCGGAAAGCCAATAAGTATGATTCGCTCATCTAATAATCCCCCTGGACTTTATAAAGAAATTGATAATGCAACAATTGCAGGAGGATGGCAGGGTGAGGTAATTAACAGGAAAAAAGATGGGTCTGAATTTCCTGTTCAGCTTTCCACTTCAGTTTTAAAGAATGACAAGGGCGAAATAATTGCTTATATAGGAATTGCATCGGATATTTCAGAGCGTAGGAAGGCAGATGAGGCTTTACGGCTAAGCGAAAAAAGATACCAGGACCTATATGACAGCGCGCCGGATATGTATTTTTCTGTTACTCCCGAAGGTATTATAAAATCAGTAAATAATTACGGAGCTGAATATCTGGGCTATAGGGCTGGTGAGCTGATTGGAAAAGAAGTGTGGAGTATTGTTCATAAAGAAGATCAGCCTGTTGTAAAGCTTACTGTTTCACAAATGTTTGCTACAAAGAAAAGCTCCCCGCTTGAATTCAGAAAAGTAAAAAAAGACGGCAGTGTTATCTGGGTAAATGAAAGCACCCGGCTGATTTTTGATGATAACGGCAATCCGGTTGAGCTATTTATTATTTGCAGAGATATAACTAAAAATAAAGAGTTTCAGATTGCTCTCCAGAAAAGTGAGCACAAGTACAGGCAGCTTGCACAAAATGCGCCATTTTCATTTGCAAGATTTTCATTTTTAACAAGCGATTATGAATATGCCAACGATGAATTTGAAAGACAAATGGGCTGCACGGTAGATGAATACATGAGGTTATCAAAAGAAGAAAAGACTTTAATTATATATTCTGAAGACAGGCAGAAGGTCACTGCAAATTATGAAAAGTGGAAATATGATGGGTTCAAAGGAACACTGCATTTTGATTACAGGATAATTAATAAGAAGAATCAGTTTATCTGGCTTGATACATTTATATATGCCGATTTTGATGACAGCGGCAAAGCTGTAACAATGAATGAAATATGCATTGATGTTACTGAAAGGAAAAAGGCTGAACAAGGATTATTTGAAAGCGAGAAGAAATACAGAACGCTTGCTGAAAGCGCTCCAATAGCCGTTAGCAAATTTAATCCTTTAACTGATATTTACGAATATGTTAATAAAGAATTTGAAAAGATTGTAGGATATACTCTTGTTGAGTTTAACTCATTAACTAAAGAAGAGAGAGCAAAGCTGGAATACCGGGAGGACCTTGATAAAATAAGACCATTGCACCAAAAATGGATTGAGGAGGGATGTAAGGGGACTGAACATCTTGAATACAGAATTTATAACAGGTATGGTAACCTTATATGGATTGACACTTATACATATGCCGATTTTGATGAAAACGGAAATGTTATTGCATACAATCAGATTTTTCTTGATGTTACCGAAAGAAAGCTTGCTGAGCAAAAAATATTTGAGAATGAAAAGAAATACAAGAACCTTGCTTCAAATGCGCCTATTTCAGTCAGCCGGCTATCAGGCAAAACATTTAAATATGAGTATGTTAATGATGAGTTTATCAGGCAAACAGGCTATACAATGGAGGAGTTTAACAACCTGCCCCAGGAAGAGGTAAAAACGTTTACATACTCCGATGATAGAGAAAAGGTAAAAAGTTTTTATCATGAATGGGAACAAAAAGAGTATAAAGGAACGCAGCATATTGATTACCGGATGTATGATAAATGGGGAAGGCTGTATTGGCTTGATACCTATCTTTATGCCGATTTTGATGAAAAGGGGGATTTGCTGGCCATAAACCAGATATGTATCGATATAACCGATCAAAAGCTATCTCATCAAAAAATAATTGAAAGTGAAGCAAAGTATAAGGGTTTAGCATCGAACGCACCAGTTGCGGTTACAAGAATTATTATTGCTAACAGCGCTTATGATTTTGTTAATGATGAGTTCATAAGGCAGTCTGGATACAGTAAAGAAGAGTTTAACGAGCTTTCGGATGATATGATGGTTAAAATAATCCATCCGGAAGACAGAGAAAAAGTATTTACT
>DASXTZ010000164.1:0-5943 GCA_036505135.1 Ignavibacteria bacterium | reverse complement strand
GAATTACTGTTGGCAGGTTCCGCTTAATCCTTAACTTTGGTGATTTTCTGTTCTTAGAATCCCATAACACAACCTGCAGGATAACCGAAACGTATTTTCTATCTGCAGGGTGGTTATGCTCAAACCAGTGCTTGAAGTCCTGGTGAATTTCAACGTGACCTTTGAGAAGCTTACCGCCAATTTTTATGGAAGCATCTATATAGTCAGGGCCTGAATCATAGTTCTTTTTGCCGTAATCAACTATTTCAACATCTTCGCCATCTGTTGTCTTCAAAGGCAAAAGATATTCATCTGCATTTTCCCATATTTTGCAGATAAAGCTTTCGTTTATGTTGAGTTTTTTATTGTTCATTGCAGTGTAATGGTTATGCCTGTAAGGGTTCAATATATTGAACCCCTACACATTATTATTTTTTCTTCTGCTGAAGCAGCCTGTTAATTTCGTCATTTGCATTCTTTGCGGCTTCTTTCACTGCGTCAACCAATTCCTGCTCATCCTTAGCTTTTGGGTTGCAGTATATTATAGAGCGGCTCTGGTTTATTACAAAAAGAGTATGCTGGAGGGCATTTATTGTCTTTTCAAGTGAACCTTTTTGCGCTCCGATGCCGGGAATCAGTATAGGCGTTTCGGGATATTTCTTCGTAACAAGCTTAAGTTCATCCGGGTGATTTGCACCCACTACAAAACCTATCTTCTCACTGTTCCAGTTCAGCGCTTTTTGAACAATATGCTCCCACAGCGGAGTTTTATTTATTTTCAGGAACTGGAAATCATTTGCTCCGTAATTAGATGTTAGGGCAAGAAGAAAAACAAACTTATTTTTTCGCCTTAAAAATGGCCTTATGGAATCCTGTCCCATGTACGGATGAACAGTGATTGAATCAAAACCCAGCTCGTCTAAATACGTTTGCGCGTAAAGCTCCGTTGAGTTTTCAATATCGCCGCGTTTTGCATCCGCAATTGTAATAAGGTTTTGCGGTATTCTTGCCAGTGTGCTCAAAATAGCCTCATAGCCAAAAGGATGGACTCTTTCGTAAAACGCAATGTTAAGTTTATATCCGCAGACGTAGTCTTTGGTTGCCTCTACAATAATTTGGTTAAACTTTGCAATCGGGTTAATATCTGATTTAAGGAAAACGGGAATTTTTTTTAAATCAGTATCAAGCCCAACAATAAGATGAGAGTTTGTCTCGCGTAAAACTTTTTTTATTTTTTTTAAGAAATGCAATATTCAATTACATATTACAAATTACTGATTACAAATTTAAATGGTTCAAATAAACTTAATAATATACTAAATATTTATTTCTATTCTTCCGCTTAATTTTATCTATATAGAATTTAATATACCGAGGTTTATTTTTGTTAGGCCTTACTTCTATTAAAACAATCTTGCCGTCTTTATCTGTAGTTACTTGTTCAAAATCTTTTGACTCAAACCAGCGATAATGCTCCTTTTTAATTAATCTCCTTTTAGAATTATAGAATTCTTTCCAGGATGATTTGGTACCATCAGAATTTCTCAAGTCTTTATCATTAAACTTAACATAAGTATCCATGTAATTATCCAGATCATTAAATAAGCAATCAAAAACCGATGCATTTCCCTCATTATTCAAATCAGATTTTAAATCTTTAAATTTCTTTAAAGCAGTTCTTTTTCCAACGTAATAGTATCCTACTTTTTTAAACTCATTTTTAATTAAATTAATGTATTCTACTTCGCTTTTGGTTAATTTTAAAGGTCCGAATTCATAAATATTATCTTTATAATGCATAAAATATGTACATACAGCAAAGGCTGGGATAATATCAGAAATATAAATATTCAAATGTCGAATAGTATTGTCTTTACAAATTTTAGCCAATTTCTTATCAAAATCCAAATGTGCACTTACTTCCTTGTTAAGAATAATTTCAACATCCCAGCTTAAGTCCCCAATCCAATTCCAGTTAATTTTTCTGTATTCTTTATTTATTAAATGAGCAGAAACATCTTGAAATAATCCGTTACTTAATGCTATTTTCTTTGCATTAAATTTACTAAAAAACTTTTTCAAATACCTGTATTCTTTACCATCAAACTTTAAGGATTTTAGAGTTGATTTTAATAATCTCCTATCCTTACCAAAATATTTCTTGGTCTCCCTTATTAATTCTTTATCATTTTTAATCATTATACAAACCACTCATTGAACTCAATGCACTCAACACTGTTACTATACATTAATCAGGCCGTATTCTTTTCTGTTCCTGTATGCGTTAAGAATTATACCAAGCATGATAAGGTTAGATAATAAAAACGAGACTCCATAGCTCATAAATGGCAGAGGGATTCCGATTACAGGCATTATTCCCATAATCATACCTAAGTTTATAAGTATATGGAACGAAAAAATTGTAGCAAAGCCAATACAGCATATGCTCAGGTACTGATTTTTACATAAGTATGCAATTTGGATTGTTTGCCAGATTAAAACAAAAAACAGCAATACTACAGCCATCGAGCCTATAAATCCAAATTCCTCACCCACCATACAGAAAATAAAATCAGTCCATTGTTCAGGAATATATTTAAGCTGCGTTTGAGTTCCCTGCAGAAATCCTTTACCGGCTAATCCGCCCGAACCAATTGCAATCTTGGATTGAATAACATTATAGCCTGAGCCCAGCGGGTCTGATTCAGGGTTGAACATAGCCATAATCCTTCTTTGCTGGTAAGGCTGAAGCTTACTGTAAACCATGTTGACCGATAGTCCTGCCATTATGCACACACAGAGCACAATAGTAGAAACAAGAATATTTTTCTTAAATAGCATTAACCCCAGCAGCACAATAATCACTGCTCCGACAAAGAACCATGTCCCCAAAAATGCTCCTATTGCGCATATAACAGGAGCGACAATTATGAACAAAACATAATTAGGTAAGCCTGCCCAGTAAAGCATAGGCAGAACAAGAACAATAAAAACCAGCGAGGTTCCCATATCCGGCTGAAGCATTATCAGGGCAACCGGCAGCACGCAAAATCCTATAGCAAGTGCAAAATCACGGAGCCGTGTTACATCCGCTTCCTGCTGTTTGTTTGAAAGGAAATAAGATAAGGCAACAACGGTTGCCACTTTAGCAAATTCTGACGGCTGGATCCCAAATCCAGCAAAATTGAACCAGCTTGTTTGCCCTTTTATTCTTTTCCCAAGAAATAATACAGCAATGAGCATTAATATTACCAGCCCGTATAAAACATAAGATGACATTGCCAGGTATTTTGGCGGTGTGTACATAATAGCAAGGACTATAATAATTCCAATAGCCGCAGAAATAAGCTGTTTGGAGAAATTATCGGCTACCTGTTCATTAGCATAAGTTGCGCTATAAATAGCAAGAAGTCCCACGGCAATGAGTGCAAAGCCGCAAATAAAAACTATTATATTAAATCTATCAAATACTTTTGCCTGCATATTAAATATTTGTTTATGTCACCCTGGCGCCCACCGCGCCACGCGGTGAGTGAAGCGCCTGCCTGCTGCAGGAAGGGTCTCATCAAAGCTAAGTTTATGAATCAATAAGATTAGCTTCGCTGCTACTTCGTGATCTTTCGCTGCGCTCAGAATTATGTTTAATCCGGTAAATAGGCATTCGTTTCCTTAATTTCAGATTCATCTGAAGCGCCAAACAGATACTTTAAAATTATCCTTTGTGCAATAGGTGCAGCCACAACTGCTCCAAAACCCGCATTTTCAACAAGCACGCAAACTGCAATCTTCGGATCCTCAGCCGGTGCATAAGCTATAAACCATGAATGGTCCTGCCCATGAGGATTCTGCGCCGTTCCTGTTTTACCGGCTATATCAACATATCCGTTTCTAATTCCATGTGCTGTTCCGTTTCCATTGACAACAAGGTACATTCCCTTCTGGATTATCTTGAAATATTCTTTGTCTATCGGGAGCTCTCTTTTTTTGTAGCTAACAGGGGTAAGCTCGCCCGTATTGGGGTTTTTCAAAAACCTTACGAAATGCGGCTGATAATATGTCCCGCCGTTAGAAAGAGTAGAACAATAACAGGCCATCTGCACGGGAGAAACACCAAGCTCACCCTGTCCGATGCCAAGGGATACGACGTAACCCTGTGTCCAGCCTTTTGGCCCGTAAACTTTATCAAAATATGCCGGGGATGGCAATAATCCCTTGGTTTCCTCGGGAATATCAATTCCGGTTCTATCACCGAAACCAAACAGCCTTCCATACTTTGACCAATTCTCAAAACCAATCTTCAGAACAAGCTTGTAATAAAACGTGTTTACAGAATGTTCGATTGATGTAGGAAATCCGATTGAACCGTATGCCCCATGGTCTTTAAAAACTCTATCACCATACCTGAAGCTGCCTTCGCATACGATAGTTGAGTTTGGCTTCATTATTCCTTCCTGTAATGATGCAAGCGCTGAAACCATCTTGTAGGTTGAGCCGGGGGGATACTTAGTTTGTGTTGCGCGGTTAAAAAGAGGCTTATCAGGGTCGGTGTTTAATGCTGTCCATACCTGCGGAGAAAGTTTTCCGCTGAATACGTTCAAATCAAAATCCGGCTTGCTTACCATACAGATAATTTCACCATTATTGGGGTCCATTGCAACAATCCCCCCTTTTCTGCCGGCAAGCAGCTTTTCGGCATAAGACTGAACATCTGCATCAATGCTCAAAATCAGGTCATAACCGCTAATGGCTTTTACATCATTTTTGCCATCATTTAAAGGCCCGACTTCACGTCCTTTTGAATCCTGCAGAATAAACTCAAACCCTTTTTCGCCTCTTACAAAATTTTCATAACTTGCTTCGAGCCCGGTTGTCCCTATAAGGTCACCTTGTTTATAATAATCACCCTGCTGGCTCTTAAGAAATTCCTTGGATATTTCTTTAGTATATCCAATCATATGAGTGCATTTAAAATCATTCGGGTACAGCCTGATTGGCTCAATCTTATAATCTATTCCTTTTAACAGCTCATGATTTTCTTCGATGAATGAAACAACTTTAAAATCGACATCGCGCATAATTCTTTGCGGTATAAACCTGTTAGTTCCTTCTATTTCTTTCAGGTTTTCCCTCAGCTCAGCTGGATCCATTCTTATAAGCCCGGCAACCATAGGAATACTATTTGTATCAAATTCTTTTTTTGTAACAGTTACAGTGTAAGATGGTTTGTTATCAACAAGCAGCTTATTGTTGCGGTCAAAAAATAAGCCGCGGGCAGGAGTCGTTATAATTGTTTTAACAGAATTCTTTGAGGATTCCTGTTCAAACCTTTCGGGATTAATAAGCTGGAGCTGTATAAGGCGCCCGGTTAAAACAACAAAGATAGCAAAGCTTAACAGGTAATATACATTTTTACGTTTGCTATGATCCATATCTAACCCGTTTTCTTTTTTCAAAAATTATTGGAATGACAGCAAATACTGCCGTATAAACAGCAGTGGGTATAATATATCTTAGCAAAATATCGGTTAAACGCAGCGAGGTCCCCTGAAAATAAAAAGTAAAATAAATCATATTATTCACCAGCGAACATACAAAAACAATTATTACAAAGATATAACTATTTGTATATTTATCAATCTTGCTTTCATCATTACTAAAAAAACCAGCAACGAACCCTGCAGAAGATTTAGAAAGTGCCATTAATCCCAAAAAGGAAAAGCTAAGAAAATCAAGGATTAACCCCGCAAAGAATCCTCCAACGCTTCCTGCGATTTTTCCAACCCTTATTCCTATATAAACAATTCCAATTAATACAAGGTCAGGAGTAACATCGAAGCTGGTGACAGCAATAAGCCATATCATGGTTTTCTGGACTATTATAAGAGCAATCATTAACCCCGCGTATTTCAAATATTCTTTATACTCTCTCATCCTACTTCGATTTTTCTACGAATTTCTTTTCGA
>DASXTZ010000163.1:0-5778 GCA_036505135.1 Ignavibacteria bacterium | reverse complement strand
GATGAAAACATTTTTATATTCGGCCTAACTGCAGAGGAAATAATGCAAAAGCGTGCAGAAGGCTACTCCCCTGTCTTTTATTATGAAGATAGCCGCCGTTTAAGGGAGGTTATTGACATGCTGAAATCGAACTTCTTTAATAAATCAGAGCCGGGTATATTTGAACCTATTGTAAATGAATTAATGTACCGTGATTATTATTTTGTAATGGCTGATTTTGAGCCGTATGTTAAAGCGCAGCACGAAGCAGAAGAAGCCTACATTAAAACTGACATTTGGTCAAGAAAATCTATTATCAATGTTGCCCGTATGGAGAAATTTTCCAGCGATAGAGCTATCCGCGAATATGCAAGAGATATCTGGGATATCGAGACATTTAACGTTTGATTCGTATCGCCGGAAATTTAGTTAAGGATTTTAAGAATAAAACTAGGACCCAGCAGGTTTTTATCCGGAGGGATAATGTTGGTAATTACCTGCCAGGTCTGTAAATCAATAATTCTTATTTCCCGGGATCTACTAAAGCCCCCTTCGAATTAATGATTTCAATTTCAACACACTTTTTACAGAGCTTTGAGCTTTCCGGGTAATTGCTGCTTATCATTGTTTGCGGTTCAGGAATATGCGGAAAGTTAGGACAGCTTCTTATCCAGTGCCATTTATCATCCTTTGTTGCTCTGAAAAAAGGTCCAAAAAAATTCTTTTCCATTTAACTTTTTTTGTGGTTATTGGTTAAAGATAAACCAAACTACAGGTAATTAAATCAGTTTAAATACTGAATTTAAAAAAAAATTATATAAAACAGATACTAACAAAATTATTGTTTTTTATACTTGCAGAAATGGGTTGGCTTATTGTTGCCGGAAATTTTTGCAGAAATTCTTTTGGGGAGTTCGGCAGATACCGTCTTCAGTTTGTTTGACTTGTTGTTACCTAAAGTATTAGTTGCGGCTTTCTTACGGGGCCTCGCAGATACTTCTTTCTGCTTAACCATTTTGTTTTTGTTTTGAGATTCCATTTCTATTGCTAAAAAATGATGATTCAGAAATTCCGTATCCTATAAGATAATTAAAAAGTTAGTAGATTATTCTGTAAAATTTTATCTGGATAAGGCTGCTAATAAGATAAAAATTTGTAATGAAACAATATTAGACTATTATGTATTATTGAATATATGAAAATAATAAAACTTCTGTTTATTTATACAATATATTTTTCCCTATTGAATGTTATGCTAATTTCGCAGCCTGCAGCAGATGTTTTCAGCAGAAATTTAGAAATGGAGCAAATAAGGCGGTCGGGCATTAAATCAAAATCAATTTGGGAATACCATTATTCCAGGGAAAATAGCGAATTTTTAAGTGATAGCGGCTATAAATCTTTTTATTATGGCTATGATAAAAGTGGAAGGATTCATGAATATACTAAATATATGGTCTTTTCAGACTTGACGGTTAAGGAAATATATACTTATGGAGCCGCGGCTAATATTAACGGTGCTGTTAGATATAATTCAGCGGGTGATAAGATTGAAACAATTGAATATAAATACAATAAATCAGGTAAATTAAAAACAGAGCTTCACGCAGCGTATTTAAATACTGTAAGAAAATGGCTGTATTTTTCAATAGTAGCAAACATAAACGACATAAATGGTGGTCAGCTTTTTGCCGACCTCCAGAAAGATCTTGAAATAGAACCAATAATAGAAGGCTATACCATAACAGTAAATATTACTGACCCGGAAGAATTGAATCAATACATTGTTATAGGAGACGAAATGGACCCCACGTCACTCCGATTTTCCTGGTCACAGCTTTCAATGGAATCACAAAAAGGGCTGTTAAGCTATGAGGGGCCAAACAGAAAAGAACATACTTATCATAGCAAAAACATAGAACGGGTTACTTATAAATACGATAAAAACGGCAACCTTACTTCACGTGAGGATTACAACACAGCCGGCGATATGATTGAAAAAGAAACTTACCGTTATAGCGGAGATAACAGATTGATAAATTTTTATAAATATAATGAAGACGGAAAAATAAGCAGTATGGAAACTTACAGCTATAATGATAAAGGAAGACTACATGAATCATCGGGTTTAGACCCATCGGGGAAAACAGTTGGAAAACTATCATACCAATATGATGAAAACGGGAATTTATCCGAAAAAGTATGGTACAGCTCAACTGGTGAGGTCAACGGAATTTATAGATATACACATGATAACCAAAACAGGTTAACGGAGGAAATAAAATTCCGCGGTGAAAACGAAAGAGAAAACAGAATTAAATACAGCTATGATGAAAATGGTAATATTGCAGAGATAATACGGTTCGATAATAATGATAAGAAAGATAAGCTCATAAAGTATATTTATGAGTATTATTGAATTACGGCCTGCAATAAAAAGGTTTCATTTATAATCCAAATCACATTTCCCGGCCTTATAAAAAAATCACAATACAAAAGATATTCCATTTTATAGCTTTTATCTAGTAAACAGAGTGTTTAAATTTTTTTTATTTCTGTTTATATTACAAACAATCAGGGGGGACCAGATGAGTGCAAATAAGCCTACTATTAAAGGTGTATTTGTTAATAGTCATATTACCACTTTGAAAAATCAAAGAGGTGAAGACGCTTTTCTTAAGCTAACTGAACAATTTGGCAAACCACCCATATATAAAAACTCTGAAAATGTAAATGTTAGTGATGAAGTAAAAATTATCGAGATCTGTCTTGACCTGCTTAGCGATAGCCCCATACCGGAATACGAACGGTCGTTTCAGGCGGGCAGGCTGCATTTCAGAAACTTTTCATTAACCCCACTGGGAAGAATAATCTTTTCGGTATTCAGGCATAATTTTAAGCTACTTATGAAACAAACCAAATACCTTGCGGGACATGTGTTTCAGGGAGTAGAGTTCTCTTCAGAAGAAATGGGCGAAAAATCTATAAAAGTGATCATGAAAAATAATGATTATCCCATTGAACATTTTAGGGGATTATTCACCGAGTGGATGGAGTTTTCGGGGCTTACAGGTACAGTTGATGCAAAACAGATACCTCCAAATACATATGAATACATAATGAAATGGCAGTAAATAAAGAAAATACAGAAGAATATACTAAATACGTAATTGATAAGCTTGATCAGCTAAAGCCGATTTTTGCCAAAGCTGCCATTGGGGATTTTTCGGATAACATTAAATTGCCTGATGAAGATAATGAATTTGCCGAGCTATATACCGGTATTCAAACTATGCTTGAAGTTATCAGAGAACAGTTTTCAGAGCTTCATAGCAGTGCATCACACTACAGCAATATTTTAGAATCAACACGCGATGGCATCATTGTTGAGGAGAACGAAAATGTTGTTTATGTTAACGGGGCATTCGCAAGAATATTCGGTTATGATAATGATGAGGATTTAATAGGGATGCATGTATCAAAGCTTCTCTCGGCAGAGGACGCAAAAAGAATGTCAAGCTACGGGAAAAAAAGGATGAGGGGTGAGGCCGTTCCAAACCATTATGATTTTAAAGGATTACATAAAAGCGGGCATATAATCGAGCTGGAAGCAGCCGTAGCCACCTGGTTTATACCGGGGAAAAAAGGAATTGTAACCGTTGTGCGTGATGTTTCAGAGCGGAAAATGATGGTGACTTCGCTTCATGAAAGTAAAGAGCAATACCGCGTTCTGGCCGAAACAGCCACTGATGCTATTATTTCTATAGATAATGAAAGCAGGATATTATATACTAATTCAGCCGCAGAAACAATATTTGGCTACAGCAGGGCTGAAATGCTGGGGAATACATTAACAATGCTGATGCCTGAGCAGATGAGGAACTTACATCTTTCATCATTGAATAACTATATTAAAACGGGGAAAAAGAAAATTAACTGGTATGCGATTGAATTTAAGGGAAGGCATAAATCAGGCAAAGAGATTCCGCTGGAAATATCATTTTCTGAATATATAAAAAACGGAAGCCATTCATTTACAGGCATAATTCGTGATATCAGTGAGCGCAAAAAAAAGGATGAGCAAATAATACAATCTTTGAAAGAAAAGGAAATTCTACTTAAGGAAATCCATCATAGAGTTAAAAATAACCTGCAAATAATAAAAAGCCTGTTGTCAATTCAATTAAAATTTATTAAAGATAAGGATGCAGCAGCCTTCATCACAGAAAGCATGGACCGTATAACTTCAATTTCCCTTATACATGAGCTTCTTTACAAAGACAGACATCTTTCAAAAATAGAATTCAATAATTATTTAAGGCAAATTACTTATCATTTATTTAATGTTTATGGGATTGATTCAGAAAGGATCACAATTGAAGTTAATGCAAATAATATTTTCCTTGGAATTGATGCAGCTGTGCCCTGCGGGCTCATTATAAATGAGCTCCTTACAAACTGCCTGAAATACGCTTTCCCCGGTGACAGAAAAGGGAAAATTTTTATTGATATTAACACATACTCCGATAAAGGCGTTACACTTCGTGTATTTGATAACGGAATTGGGATTTCCAGGGAGTTTGATATTAATAATCCACCCAGTATGGGAATGCAGCTGGTTAAAACCCTGGCTACTCAGCTCGATGGAAATATTGAGCTTGAAAGCAATAATAATGGCACTAAATTTATTTTAAAATTCCCTGTCCCAAAATATAACCACAGGATTTAAAATCTTTAAAAAGAGATCCTTTCCAGAACCGTGCCTGTAATTCTTTATGTTATCTATTAAGAGAAATGAAAGCAGCCCAAATTAATGAATACGGCCGGACCACTGTCATAAAGATAGCTGATACTAATAAGCCGAGTCCTTCCGAAGGCGAGGTTCTTATTGAAGCATACGGCTCAAGCATTAATCCAATTGATACAGCTATCTGTAAGGGGAGGCTGAATAATGTATATGCACTGAAATTTCCGATTAGATTGGGTTCTGATATTGCCGGAATAATATCTGAGCTTGGCTCCGGTGTAACAAATTTAAGTATCGGTGATAAAGTATATGGCAATGCAAGTGTAATAGCCGGAGGAAGCGGAGCGTTTGGGGAGTTCGCATTAGCATCTTCCAAATTACTAGCCGGCATGCCAAAAAACTTAAGCTTTACCCAGGCTGCTACAATAGTATTAAGCGGCTTAAGCGCTCAACAGGCTCTTTCAGAGCATATAAAGCTTAAAGCCCGGCAAAGGATTCTTATACATGGAGGCGCGGGAGGGATTGGCACAGCAGCTATCCAGCTTGCAAAACATATAGGGGCGCTTGTAACTGCAACTGCTACAGGTGTTGGGATAGAACATGCAAAACTTCTTGGCGCAGATATTACAATTGATTACAAGACAGAGGAATTTGATGAAATGATATCAGGCTATGATGCAGTTCTTGATACAATAGGCAAAGATACTTACAAAAGGTCATTTAAAGTGCTCAAACAAGGCGGCATAATAGTCTCAATGGTTGAAAAACCTGATAAGGGACTAATGGAAAAGTATAAAGTCACAGCCATTTTACAGCTTACAAAGACCACAACCGAAGCTCTTAATGCGCTAAGAAATTTAATCGAAAATAAAATACTACTAACTTTTATTGAAGAAACATACTCCCTTAATTTTATTATTGAAGCGTTTGAGACGAAAGAAACGGGGCAGGTTCGCGGTAAGATTGCTATTGAGATAAGGACATAACCTGCAAAAAGCCACCATTTCAAATACGATAGATTCAATTAGATATCAATTTTTACCCATGAAATA
>DASXTZ010000162.1:0-6468 GCA_036505135.1 Ignavibacteria bacterium | reverse complement strand
TTATAGAAATGCATTGGATACGGCGACGTTCAGTATTTACAGTGAGCTCGATATTAAAGTAAATAATGGCGGGAATATCCCAAAGATTAAAAATCCTATGTTCATTGAAACACTCAGGCTATTTCAATGCGTGATATGGTTTGGCAACAGGAGCTCTAATCCAACCGATAATACAAACTTTGATCTTGCCCAGCAGACCCTCCCCTATTTTACAGCGTCGGGCGGCAAACTTTTATTTTCAACGGGATTCCCGGATGCCATAACTTCCCAGGGCAATATAGTAAACTTTGCCCCGGTTGACAGCTTAACAAATTTCCAGTTCACAACTGTATTAACAGGCACCCAAACTATAATTGTTGACCAATCTTATCCCCTTTTAGAAGTCAGCACTACACTTGATAGAACACGCGGAATAAAATACAGAGCGGGAACTCCCTTAATCTACAAATTACCTCTTTCTGCTCCATATGATACCTCACAAATTACTGTAGCAATTAAGGATTTTTCAATTAACCCAAAAGTAGTATTTCTTTCAGTTCCATTGAATAGAATGAATGGGGGGGATGCGGCTATCCGCTTTATCAGAAAAGTATTATCCATAGATTTTGGTTTATAGCAAAATGTTTAAATCATTTAAAATAATGTTGTTACTTGCGCTAAGTTCACTGCTATTGTATGCACAAAACGGTTCTATTAGCGGAATTGTTCTTGATTCAGCAAATTCACCTGTTCCGGATGCAAACGTAAAAATAAAGGGCAGCTATATTGGCACTGCAAGCGATATTGACGGTAAATATACCTTAAACAATGTTCCTCAGGACGAATATACGATTCAGGTTTCTTCGATTGGCTTTAAGACTGTTGAGTATACAGGAATCAAAGTAAAAAAAGGAGAGGACACAAAGCTTGATATAAAGCTGAATACTACAAGCTACACAGTTGGCGAGGAAATTTTAGTGGTTGGCGAGCGTCCCCTGCTGGATATAGAGCAAACAGAGAGCAAACATGTAATGACAAGCAAGGATATTGAAGGAAAGATAGTTGAAAATGTGATAGATGTAGTAACGCTTCAGCCGGGTGTAATAAAGCAGGATGAATCTTTATTTATCCGCGGCGGCAGGTCAGACGACAACTCATATTTACTTGACGGTGTTTCTGTTCAGGACCCGCTTGCAGGAACAGGATTCGGCCTGCAAATATCGGCACAGGCACTGGAAGAAGTTGAAGTCATAACAGGCGGGTATAATGCAGAGTATGGCCAGGCAACTTCCGGTGTAGTAAACGTTAAAACAAAAGACGGAAATTATCAGAAGTATTCTGTAAACCTGTCATACAAAAGAGATAATTTTGGATTCAATAAAGATTGGAAGACAACCTTTAACACAGATATATTTGAAGCAAACGTCAGCGGACCCGAACCTTTAACAAAATATCTGGTAAAAAGCCTTCTCGGCATTAACCTTCCGGGAGAAATTACACTTTATGGAAATTTCTTCATGAACATTTCCGATGGATTTACCTCTGTCAGCAATCTTTATTCAGATAATACTTCGGGTTTTAAAGCAAAGCAGCTTTATTCCTCAATATTTGGCGGTACCAAATGGGCTCCCCGTCAAAATAATAATTGGTACTGGCTGGGCAAGGTTACGTGGAAGCTAAAGGATAATATGAAGATAACTTATTCATATAACGAGTCCATTGCAATAAATCAGAACTCACAAAGCCTTCAAACTAATCTTGAATATGTTGAGCCGGACCCGGGCTACCAGTATAATTTCGAAGAAATTCTTGATAATGCAAATACATATACGCATTTAAATATATTTCATAACATAGGCTGGGAACATGCCATAGGCAGCAAAACTTTTTATGAAATAAAGCTTACTAATTACTATACGCAGCTTAGAGCAGATGCAAACGGGCTTAACTGGGACCAATATCAGGAACCTTTAGACATAGTTAAGCCGCCATTTGTTTACTATCCAACAGGCGACACAAATAATCCGTGGGGGATCATTCCCGGTGATGGCTTTTTTGATATCGGTAATTCATATACCTGGCATGACCATTTTGTAAATGAATACAGATTTAAGGGAGACCTTAGCCATACATTCAATCCTAAAAATAAATTTAAGGCAGGAGTTGAGGTTGCATATCAGGACATGCAGCTTGTTGACATATATAAGCCATGGATAGGAACATTTGGATTAAATAATGATGCTTACAGGGTTTTCCCGATGTTTGGCGCCTTGTATGCACAGGACAAGATAACATTTAAAGGAATGATTCTTAACTTTGGCTTAAGGTTTGATTTCTGGTTCCCGGGCAAGCTTGTTGATGATGCAATTAATAATCCTGATGCAATCACCATACCCGAGCAGATCAAAAAGGACTACATGAACGATACCTATAGCCTTTTTGGAAGGAGGTGGAAGGGGCGGCTTTCGCCAAGAATAGGGATTTCACATCCGATAACAAATAACCAGACATTATTTTTCAGCTACGGACATTTTTCAAAACGCCCTAAGCCGCAATTTGTTTATGCTAAAATTGCGAACGTAAGCTCAAAATCATCATTTCAAAAATTTGGTAATCCAAATCTTAATCCCGAGACAACCGTATCATATGAGTTAGGGTTAAGAAATCAATTTACTAATGACGATGTATTCACGCTCACAGCATATTATAAAGATATCTACGATTATGTAGCCACGGTATCGGCAAAAATAAGCGACCCGCGGTTTGCCGGCCAAAGCTTTATAACCTATGTTAACCAGGATTATACAAAATCACGGGGCATTGAGCTTGATTACAAAAAAAGGATCGGCAAGTGGTTCAATGGGAATATTAACTTTACATACTCAATTGCTACGGGAAAAAGTTCATCGCCAGACCAGGGTTATCTTGTTGCGACAGGCGGCGCATTTGAAACCATAGGCGAAAACTATTTATCATGGGATAGGCCAATTCAAGTTTCAGCTAATGCGAGCTTCTTTTTCGAAAATGGTACGGGTATTTTCGGGTTCGGGAAAAAAATTATTGATGATATTTCATTCAAAACAAGATTATTTTATCAGACAGGAAAACGTTACACTCCCCAAATACTTGTAGGGACACTTTCCAATGGCCGGCCTGAATATGAGCCCGATATAGATAATCCGCTTAGTAAAACTGCATCAGACTGGTTTTGGGTTGACCTGGGGATAGATAAATATTTCCGTCTCAGTAATCTTAAGCTAACATTAACACTCGAAGTTTCAAATTTATTTGATGTGAAAAATGCCGCTATAATTAACCCAATTACGGGTAAGGCCTATGAGTATGGCGACCCCACTCCAAATGGCTGGAATGACCCGTTATATCCGGATTTGCAGGCGCCGCTTTCACCCTACCCATTCAATCCGGCAAGATACTTAACTCCGCGGCAAATTAGACTGGGGCTATCGTTTCAGTATTAAGATTTGAAAATAAAAGTTCATATAAAATTTGTATTGCCACGACTTTTAAGTCGTGGACCAAAATATTTCAAAAAAAAGGGCTTCAGCCCGAATTGGATTTCATTTGCGCCTGCCAAAGCTTTGGCGCAGGCAGCGCTGAAGCGTTATTTCGTGAATTAAAATTCCACGACCTAAAGGTCGTGGCTAATCAAAAGACATTTTAATTATAGGTTGAGGAAAATATTTTACATCTTAATATTTTTGATAGTTTGTGGAGGGTTAACCTATTCCCAGCTTATTCCTGAGCTTGGCAATCAGCGGGCCGGAACTTCCTCGCTGCAGTTTCTGAAGATTGGTGTTGGCGGCAGGGCTACTGGTATGGGCGAATCATTTGTAGCAGTAGCTAACGATATGAGCGCTTTATATTGGAATCCTGCCGGGCTTTTGCAATTCAAAGAGTTTGGAGTTCACTTTACTCATTCCGAATGGCTTGTTGGATTAAAGCACGAATTTGCAGGCGGTATTTACCGTATCGGGAAAAATAATGTTGTTGGGTTGAGTGTTGTTGCATTGCATACTGAAGCCATGCAGAAAACAACAGAGTTCCAGCCAACAGGGACTGGTGAATATTTTAAATTCGGTGACCTTGGAATAGGATTAACTTTTGCACGTAAGCTAACGGAGCAATTTTCTTTCGGGATAACATTTAGGTTTGTTGAAGAGACACTGGCTGAACTAAAAATGAGGGGCTTTATGTTTGACCTCGGAACATATTACTGGACAGGCCTGTCAAATACAAGGTTTGCAGTGACGATATCGAATTTCGGGCCGCAGGTTAAGCCAGGCGGTTCGGTTGACCTTGTTGGCGGCAGAACACTTTCAAGCTTCCAGCAATTCCCGCCGCCTACAATTTTCCGTATAGGTTTTGCTTATGACCCGATAGATAATAGTAAAAATAAGTTAACAACATCAATTCAGCTTAACCACCCGAATGATAATGCTGAAAATGTTAACATAGGAGCAGAATATTCTTACAAAGATTTTTTATTTATCCGCGGTGGTTATAAATTTAACGTTGAATCAGAAAATTATTCGGGAGGAATTGGCTTAAAGATACCGGTTTCAATTACAAAAGCATCTGTTGATTACTCGGCTGCTAATTTTAAAGACCTCGGGCTAACGCATAGGATAAGCCTAAGCTTGTTGTTTGATAAAACCCCTTAATAATTCCCCTCTCGGGAGAGGTGGCTGCCGCAGGAGGGGTGATGCATCATCGGGGATGATGCACTCCAAAAAAGATTGACATGAAAAAACTAATTTTAAATATTTTTCTGCTTTTATTAAGTTTAGCTTTATTATCATGTGCAAAGGATGATATCGACCTTAGCCAGCTGCCAATAAATAATACCCCCGGCACGGTTGGTGATACAACATATATACCGATTACTCCGGTCTTGACAGGATTTAATGAACCAGAGGATATCTACATAGGAAATGAACCACTTATTTACATTGCGGATAAAAGTAATAACAGGGTTGTTCAAATGGATCGCTCGGGCTCTGTAGTCAGCTACTCAAATTTTGTATTAAAACCCAGAAAAATAACACAGGACAGAAATTACGATTTACTGGTAATAGCTTCCGTTATCGATACCATTCCGCCAAATATTCTGGATACTGTTGATGCTGTATTCCGCTTTAAGCTTCAGCCTAACGGCGGGATAATTGCAGGGGTCCAGCCAACTATTGCGTTCAAATCGAACCAGCCAACTCCAATTCCGGGTGACCACGGAAATTTTACAGGAATATCTGCATTTCAGGATAATTATTATGTTGTATTACGGTCCGGAAGAAACAATACCGATCCAATCGACCCGGATAATGCAGTGTTTAGAATCGATAAGTTCGATAACACCCAGCCTGTTCCGCAAAGACTTGCAGGATTCGAAGTCGACGGACAGGGCCTTATGTCAATTCAGGGAACCTCAGGCTTGACAACATTCAGCTATAATAATACTGATTTTATTTACATCATAACTTCTTCAAACGTTGCATTTAAAATACAATGGGTAACTTATGACGAAATCGAAGATGTTTATATACCAAAGTTCACTCCGGAAAGCAACGTTGATCTGCTTAGAAACGGACTTGTCCTCGAACCCCGTGATATAACATTAGACCAGTTTAATAATATTTATATAATAGATTCATATAAAGATTCATTATATAAGTTCAACAGCCTGGGCAGGCTAAGGTCGGAATCATTCGGCGGCGTTGGCAGTTCAACAACACAATTTAAAGACCCAATGGGTGTAGCCTTCTTCGATAAGACCCTTTACATTTGCGATACAGGAAATAACAGGATACTTAGATTTATCCTATCAACTGATATTAACTAGAAGTTCTCTTTCAAATACCTACTGAAGGCTAACCCGCCAATCAACATCAATGTGCTATGCCTTGTTGAGTATTTAGTGAAATTAGTATAAATATAAGTGCTGGTAAAATTTGGCTCAAATCTCAATTCAAACAGTAAGCCCTCGCTGAACTCAACGCCTGCACCAACTGTCATTCCAAACTCGAACCTGAAATTTTTTATATGAATGTAATCATCCGAGTATGAATTATACCTGTAATTTCCTATCCTAAAATCCCATCTTGGTCCAGCGAGTAAAAAGAATTCATGGCTTTTGCTTACAGAGAATTTATACTTCAGCAGTGGTTCAAACGAAAGATATTGAAACCGGTTGCTCAGGGGCTTATAATAATACTGACCGAAGATTGCAGGAGGAGTAGTCAAGGCAGTTTGTTCACTTACACCTTTAACTGTATAGTGCAGCTCATTTGAAATAGTAAGCCTTTTTAAATTCAGAATTTCAAGATAAATGCCGAAGTCATAGCTGAATAAATTCATGACTCCGGTATTATTATACGAATCTTCGTAACTGGAATATTGTCCTGTCAATGTAGGGCCCCAATTTTAAACCATAGCTATGAATGAATTGAGAATAAGAAATACAAGGCACCAGCA
>DASXTZ010000161.1:0-2354 GCA_036505135.1 Ignavibacteria bacterium | reverse complement strand
GTAAAAAGTATCTTTTACAGGATTTGCCTTAGCAATTTCTGAATAATTTGTCGAGCCGGTATATCCAAAAATAAATGCAATACCTAACAGCAGAAAGCCGGTAAGAAAAGCGCCCAGCAGGAAATACTTGATCGCACTTTCGTTTGAGTCCAATCTATTTCTTATAAACCCTGCAAGAACATAAAAACATACTGACATAAGCTCTAAACCCACAAAAAGGATTAAGAGATCATTTGCATTTATCATCAGCATCATTCCCAGCAATGAGAACATTAGAAGCAGATAGTATTCGCTTACATGTATTCCTTCCTGGTAAAGATAATTCCTGGATGAGATAACCGTAATTAGTATTCCCAGCAACAAGGTTAAATTCAGTACAGAAGTTAGCGTATTAAATCTTAAAAAGTTATTATAAAGTATGAGATTTTTATTGATATCAAAAAAAGAAAAAGTCATAGCGGCAGCAAGGGCAGCTATGCATAGCAAGAACGTTACAGGCTCGCTTTTATCCTTTTTCGGAAAGATTGCCTCAACTATCATTATAAGTAATGAGACCGATGCAATAATTACAATGGGTAAAGAATTAGCAAAATCGAAATATGTTACCACTTTTAAATCCTGTTATAAATATTTTTTAAACCAGTTAATTGATAGTTCATTGATTTCAGGAAATTCATCTATAAGCGCTTTCCCGTGTTTATCCGAATCATAAACTTTTATCTCCTTAGGCGGTTCGAGAAAATTATCTGCTATCCATCTTATCCCCTGTTCATGATCTCCATCTTTGCTTCCGCAGATAAATAATGCGTTTTTAAATTTAGGAAAGTATGGCCTGCCCATCATCCTTTCATCGTAACCTGTAAATCTTTCAAATGTCTCTTTCCCATTCGAAACAGATACAATTACTTTTGCATTCAGATTTAAGGCCGCATAACAGGCAAGGTTGCCACCAATTGATGTTCCCATTACTCCAATTCTTGCCGTATCAATCCCCTTTTCATTTTTCGCCCAAGCGAAAACGGCTTTTATATCATTTGGTGCCTCATCAGGGTCTTCAAGAATCTTTGTTAGGTCATACTCAACATTAGAAGATTTACCATGTCCTCTTATGTCATAAGTCAATACTTTAAATCCGGCTACAACTAAGGAATCGATAAAATCAATTTTCCATTGCTCTTTATTTTGTTTGAACTGGTGTACTAAAATGACAAGGGGCTGTGAATTGTCCTTTTTACCTTGCTCGTAATAATACGAAGCGGATAATTCTTTTGAATCAGAGGTTTTTATAATAATGTTATCGGTTGATGAAGCTTTTTTATCAGGGTTTTGAGTTTCCTTTACTTCTTTTGTATTATTCCCTTCGGGGGTATTATTGCCGTTGTTCGTTCCCTCCTGTTTAGGTGAACAAACAAATGATGTGAAAATGAAACCAAAGAGTATAATTACCTTTATTAACAGATTTTGCAGAGTTAACGCTTTCATTTTTTGTTTTTAACTTAATAAAAATAGCTAAATTTATGCATAAAGGAAATGTAGAAAATAAAAAGCCCGGAATATTTCTATTCCAGGCTTTAAAAAAGTAGATTTCTGAAGTCTCCGATACTTCGGAAGTATGAGATCCTTCGCTATGCTCAGTATGACTTCGTCACTTTATCAGCGCCATCTTCTTAGTTCCAGCAAAATCGGCAGACTTTAGCGAGTAGAAATATACACCGCTTGCTATTGCACTTGCATCAAAATCAACCGAATAGCTGCCAATAGGCTTGAATTCGTTAACTAATACTGCAATCTCTCTTCCAAGCAAGTCATATACCCTCAACTCAACATTTCCTTCCTTCGGTATCGAAAACCTTATTGTGGTTGTTGGGTTAAACGGATTCGGATAGTTCTGTTCTAATCTGTATACATTTGGCACCTCATTATTATTGTTGTTAACTGCAACGGGTGTGCCGTTGAGCTTTACTACTGTTCCGGTTGCTCCTGATGACCACCCTGCCAGACATCCCGAGGTTACTGCTATGCTGGTTGCCCATAATGCCGGTGTGCCTGTATATGTTTGTGTCCAGCTTGTTCCAAGGTTGGTTGTTCCATGTATATTACCTCCCCTGGTTAGCCAGAAATTACTGCCTGAACCGCCTACTGATGTCATGTTCCCTGTGCCGCCTACTGCGCCTGTGGCTGTCCATGTTGTTCCGCCATTAGTCGTTAGCAGCGCAACTGTTCCTACACATATACCTGTAGTTGCATTGGTAAACCATACTCCATAGGTGCTTACGCTACCTGTAGATGCTCCAAAGCTCCATGAGCCCGTGGCTCCAAAGTTAGTCGAATGGTATACCCTCGTATTGTTAGTC
>DASXTZ010000160.1:0-4064 GCA_036505135.1 Ignavibacteria bacterium | reverse complement strand
TTTGAAATTTGCGTAATTTAAAAGCAAACACTAATTACACTTATTCTTTCTAATTACAGCTTCATTGTATTTACAATGTTTTCAGAATATTTTTTCTAGCCTGATTTTTATAATATATTTCGAATAATTCAAACATTCCTTCTCAAAACAGCCCTTAGTTAATCCGTAAAAATTCGTGAAATTAGTGTCGAAAAGCTTTTTTAAAGTATATTGCATTTTTTTTATTGTACCGAAGCAGGGCTTAGGAACAAGAGATGCACCTCTTGAAACAAATTTCCTCTTAAATTTCTGAAATTTTATCATATTTTTTACACCAAGTTTAGCGATTGCAAAGCTTTTTTATTTTTTTGCTCATATATTGCATTTTCAAACAAATTTAAGTAGTTTTGAAAGGGAAATGGCAGAAATAAGAAAATTTGACCAGAAAAACTGGGTCAAAACAAATTTAAAGTATCGAAAAGATAGCGGAAGCTGGGCCTGGATAATACACAGAATTAGCGGAATTGCTTTAATTGGTTATTTATTTCTTCATATTTATTCTCTCAGCCCTTTATCTCAGGGAAGAGAAGCTTTTAATCACAAAATGCAGCTATATTCAGGTGCATTTTGGATGGTTACGGAGTGGCTTTTATTTGCATTTGTTTTATTCCATTCATTAAATGGGGTGCGAATAGTTTTGGTTGATTGGGCCGATGGGGCCAATTACCATAAGGCGTTATACCGTTATTCTGTAGTTATTGGAATCCTGATGTTTTTTGCAATGGGGTATGTTATGTTTTCTCATGAAATTAATAATTTTCTAAGGTAAGATGTTTAAACACCAGGAAAGCAGATCAACAGGTTCGTTTAGCTGGGTATTTCAGCGGGTTTCAGGCTTAATATTGGTTGTTGTTATGATTGGGCACTATATTCTGATGCATTATAATCCTGAATCAGGGCATACTTATGATGCAGTTCTGGCAAGAATGCAAAGCAACTGGTACAGGGTTTTGGATATGGTTTTTGTTTCTTTGGGCATGTATCACGGCTTAAATGGTATGTGGGGTATCTTCAGAGACTACAAGCTTAAATCATGGCAATCCATTACAATTATCAGTGTTTTAATAATTGCCGGTCTTGCATTCACATTATGGGGAATTAAGACCATTCTGGATATTCCATACGTACAAACGACAACAAGCGAGCTTTTTATAAAGTAATTGACCTGTCTGCTGCAGGCAGGTATTCCATTTTAAAATTTAAAAACCAAATAAAGGAGAAAACAAATGGAAAAAATCAATGAAATCAAAGCTATGTTAGATGCTATGGGCAAGGACCTGGAGAAATTTTACTCAAAAGGGCAGAACTCAGCCGGCACACGTTTAAGAAAAGCCTTGAACGATGTACGCAAGAAATGCCAGGAAATGCGAAATGAGATCCAGACAATAAGGTCTGAAAGAAAGTCTAAACCGGCTACCGAATAACAGCTTTAGCTGAGGCATATTTTCACTTAAAGTTTAAGTAGCGATTTAACACCACGTGCCGCGGGTGCGCGGCAGAGATATAAAAAATCTCGTTAATTACCTAATTCTGAGCGCAGCGAAGAATCTCTGTTTATGAGACCCTTCGCCTCGCTCAGGGCAAAAAATTAGGACAAGATAAAAAATCTCGTGATTAAATTGCTACTTATTTTGTTTATATTACTGCATTAATGAAATCACACGTACGAAATTTTTGTATAATTGCTCATATAGACCACGGTAAATCAACTCTTGCCGATAGGCTTCTTGAACATACTCATACTATCCCCAAAAGGGAAATGATAAAACAGGTGCTTGATGATATGGAACTTGAGCAGGAGCGCGGTATAACTATTAAGCTCCATGCCATTCAGTTAAAATATAATGCAAATGATGGAAATGAATATACCCTAAACCTGATTGATACACCCGGTCATGTTGATTTTTCGTACGAGGTATCCCGCTCGCTTGCTGCATGTGAGGGTGCTCTTCTTGTTGTCGATGCATCACAGGGTGTGGAAGCACAAACAGTAAGCAATCTTTACCTTGCAGTAGATGCTAACCTGACAATCATTCCAATTATAAATAAGGTTGACCTGCCCAGCGCCAGCATTGAAAATGTTAAACAGCAAATCATTGAACTGCTTGGATGCAATGAAAATGAAATCATCCTTGCCAGCGCAAAACAAAATATCGGTACGGTAGAAATTCTTGAATCAATTGTTGAGAAAATTCCTCCTCCGAAAATAAACGATAATGCACCACTAAGAGCATTGGTGTTTGATTCAACTTTTGACTCATACAGAGGCATTATAGTTTATCTGCGCGTTTTTGACGGGCAGCTTAAACAGGGCGATAAAGTAAGATTTTTTGCAACGCAAATAGAAGTTGATGCGGAAGAAGTTGGAATCTTGAGAATGGATAGAATTAAGCATCCCGTTCTTAGCTCAGGTGACGTTGGTTATATGGTAACCGGTATAAAGACCGCAAGTGAGCTGCTTGTTGGCGATACTATCATAAATATGCATAACCCAGCGGCAGAGCCTCTTCCGGGCTACAAAAAGATAAAACCAATGGTATTTTCGGGAATTTATCCCTCTGCGAGCGATGATTTTGAGGACTTAAGAGAATCACTGATTAAGCTTAAGACAAATGATGCTTCACTGATTTTCGAACCCGAAACTTCTTCTGCATTAGGATTCGGATTCAGGTGCGGATTCCTTGGCTTGCTGCACATGGAAATCACCCAGGAAAGGCTTGAGCGTGAATATAACCAGACAATTGTCACCACTGTTCCAAACGTAGAATATAAAGTTCATACAACTGATGGAGAAATTGTACTTGTTGATAACCCATCGCAAATGCCTCCTTTGGGGGAAATTGATCACATAGAAGAACCATATATTAAAGCACAAATTATAACTCCATCGGAATACATGGGCAACCTGATGAAGCTGGCAAATGACAGGCGTGGTGTATTTGTTTCAACTAATTATATTTCGCCTATAAAAGTTGACCTCCAGTTTGAATTTCCACTTTCCGAGATAATTTTTGATTTTCATGATAAAATGAAATCTGTTTCAAGAGGATATGCATCGCTTGATTATGAGTTTTTTGATTACCGCCAATCAGATCTTGTTAAGCTTGATATTTTGTTAAACAACGAGCCTGTTGATGCACTATCATCAATAGTGCACCGCTCAAAATCATATGAATGGGGAAGAAAACTTTGCCATAAGCTCAAAGAGCTGATTCCAAAACAGATGTTCGAAATTGTCATCCAGGCCGCAATAGGCGCAAAAATAATTGCGCGTGAAAGCGTAAAGGCGCTCAGAAAAAATGTTCTGGCCAAATGCTATGGAGGCGATATTACAAGAAAAAGAAAATTATTAGAAAAACAAAAAGAAGGCAAGAAAAGAATGAAACAGGTTGGCGCAGTTCAGCTGCCACAGGAAGCATTCCTTGCCGTGCTATCAATTGAGGATTAATGGAAGAAACAGAAAAAGGTATAGAAAATAAACAGGCAGAAATTGCAAAAGAGACAGCGGAAGTTCCGGAGCCCGGCCCGAAACATATTAAAAAACACTCAAAACTAAAGGAATACTTTGATGCCCTGCTCTTTGCAGGAATTGTGGCATTATTATTAAAAACTTTTGTAGTTGAAGCTTACAGAATTCCTACCGGCTCGATGGAAAATACTTTGCTGGTTGGAGATTTTCTGCTTGTAAATAAATTTACATACGGTCCCTCTACCCCCAGAAGTATTCCTTTCACCAACGTAAGGCTTCCGTATATCAGCTTACCTTCTATTAAAGAGCCTAAGAAAGAGGATGTTGTTGTTTTTGATTATCCCGGAGATATTGAGGTAACCAAGCCTGCAGAAGTTATTAATTTTATTAAACGGCTGGTTGGTGAGCCCGGCGATACAATTTTAATTAAGAACCAGGTCTTATTTGTTAATGGAGTGGAGTTTCCAAGGCCACCGACAATGATTTTTAGCCACACTCCCAACGCAGCACCTGACAGTAAAATTTTCCCCAAAGGCCTTGGCTGGAATGAAGATAA
>DASXTZ010000159.1:0-10882 GCA_036505135.1 Ignavibacteria bacterium | reverse complement strand
TTGCCTTAAACTCATTTTTGCCTGCTGCGGAAACGTCTTCATTAGAGGAAGATATTTCTATCCCATCACCGGTAATGTTTTTTGTAGAAAGGCTTATCTTATCAGTGCTGTAATTAGGATCGTTGAATAAAACTTTTGCATTTATTTCAACGCTGCTGCCTTTTGTAATTTCAATATTACCCGGTGAGACTTCATAAGCAATGCCCAGTGTATTTTCTACAAAAGTAAAATTATAATTTATAATACGATTAGAAGCTTCAAGAAGGGAAGGAAAGACAGTTAATAAAAATGTAAAGATAAGAATTGATGCACCCGTAAGTAAAGCTACGGCATTAATCTTCTTAAATGAAATGATTTTTTTAAAATCGTATGGCTTTGTAGCTTCATTTATCTGGTTTATTGATTCACTTATCAGGTCGTTAGAAAAAATATGGGTTTTCTTTTTCGTATAATCATATATCTGGATCGCATTGATAAGGTTATCTTTAATTTCGGGATAATGAGTCCCGACCCGTTTAGCATAAGTTGTAACCTGCCGGGAATTTTTGCTATCCTTAAATTTTATATAGGCTATGGCTAATGAAATTATTACAGTGGAGGCAAATGCAGAAATATAACCGAAGAAAAACATCTTTCTTATGACGGGACTAAATCCAAAAAATGCTTCAGATAAAATCAGTATCAGTGCAAAGGCAATAAATACCATAGCAGCAAATAAAAAGCTTTTTGTTAGCTTAAACAAAATATCTTTTTTATTAACATCAGATATTCTGTTCTTAAAGCTATTATATGTGAGTTCTAAGCTGCTCAATATATAGTTAACTGGTCAATTTGTTAATTTAGTTAATTAGTTTCCACAAAATTACTTCAGAAACCCCATATCTCACTATTTAATTATTCAACCTATTAACTGATCAACCTCTATTAATTAGTTAAAGCATAAATAACGATATTTGTTCCCATTTTAAAGGCTTCTTCTCGTTTTTCCGGTGGATCTTCATGTTCACGCGGGTCGGCCCAGCCATCGGAAATATTCGTTTCATAGGTGTAATAAACACACAATCTTCCGTTTATGAAATACCCGAAACCCTGGGGCGGCCTGGCATCGTGTTCATGGATTTTTGGCAATCCGCCGGGAAAATTAAAATGTGCATTATAAATTTTATGGTTAAATGGAAGCTCCTGTATTTCCTGTCCTGCGAAAACCTTTTTTATTTCCCGCCTGAACGCCTTATCCATGCCGTAATCATCATCAGAATATAAAAAACCCCCATGTTCAAGATATGTCCTAAGCCGTTTTACCTCGCTATCGGAAAAGCTGATATTTCCATGTCCCGTAATTAAGATAAAAGGATAATCGAATATTTCATCGCTTGCAATATCAACAGAATAAAACTTGACAGCATCAACATCAACAGGGGTGTTTTTGCTAAGGTAATCCATCATATTAACTTCAGCGGAGGGATCATTATACCAATCGCCGCCTCCTGAGTATTTCAGCCTCGCGATTTTAAACTGGTTTGGTGATGTGCTTTTTTCACCCTGCTGAGAGATTGCATTAGTAAACAGCAGAAGATATACTGAAAGGATAATTATGCTGTATGTAAAAAACTTTTTTATCATATTTGTATATCTTATCAACAATACCAGATGAAAATTGTTTCAATGTTTAGAATATTGGTAAAAATGTCACTTGCTTCAATGCAGAAAAAGCAGTTACTTAGTTAAATAGTTGAGTAGTTAAGTAGTTAAATCCTTTTTTTTATACCACTCGTCAAATCCAATCCTTTTTCCTGTTTCCAGATATGATTTCAGGCAGGTTAAAGCCCATGACCATCCCATTTTCATATCTTTAACATGTGTTTGGGTTTCAAGCTTTAAATGAGTTAATTTTACATAGGATTTGTTTTTGCCGCTGTGGCGAAATCTGATGGTAACATCGGTTCCCGGACAGTGCATTTTATTTTCCCATGTAAACCGTATTAGCTTATTCGGTTTTATCTCTAAATATTTTCCTTCATCGCCATCTCCATTTTTATATTTCCCGCCTTCACGAAATCTATGTTTGTGGTTTGTGGTAAACCACGTGGAAAGCTCTTTTGCCTTTGAAAAGGAATTGTACGACTTTTTTACCGGGGCTTTTATTGTTTTTTGAACTGTAAATGAATATGACATTTATTTGTATTAATATTACTAATTCTCAATAAAGCTTCTGTACCTTAAAATAAATAGAACTCTGAATACGTAGAATGAAGACGGAAATTCACTGAATTTTATTAATTAATTTTCCTAAAATCTACCTTATGAAAATATTTTTCCGCGAATGTCAGTACTTTCAGTGTTTTTCTGTGTTCAGAAAAATGTTAAGTAGTCTAAGGATTCACACTATTACTGAGGTATTTCTTTGTAATCGCAAATAATTTAAGGTCATGGAACTCGCCCTTTGCAAATAATTTTTTTTTCATAATTCCCTCAAAACTCATCCCGCATTTTATCATAACTTTTTCTGAAGCGGCGTTATGTAATTTACACGTTGCTTCTACACGGTTTAAGTTTAGCCTGTTGAAACCAAAATCTAATACAGCATTCAGCGCTTCGGTCATTAAGCCCTGGTTCCAGTAATTTTTTGAAATTGCATACCCTACCTCGGCAAAAAAATTCGGCTTATTCCAAACGTGGAAACCTATTGTTCCAATCAGCCTTGATGTTTCTTTATAAATAATCCCCCATGGACTGGGAACGCCGTCCTCATACTGCTGAGTAATTATTCGCAGAAAGTGAATTGAATCCGATAGATTCCTGTGATGCTCCCATGTTACGTTTTCGGCTACTTCCGGCACAGAGGCATATTCAAAAATATCGCTGGCATCGCGCATAGAAAGCTTTCTCATGCGAAGCCGCGCTGTTTCTATCACAGGCAGATTTTTAAATAAATCTGAATGGTCCATTTATAATTGTATGAAATAAAAATATTTAAAAACAATTTAAGAATATAGTGCATTGATAGGAACTGTGGTGTCAGGTTTACCATGTTTCAATTTCGCTATTTCACTATTTCACCAGTTCACAAGTTATATTATATTTGTGGAATGGAACCTATTGTAATTTCTACATGGAAACACGGGATACCGGCAAATGAAAAAGCATGGGATATACTAAACTTAGGAGGCAATTCACTTGACGCAGTTGAACAGGGAGTAAAGGTTGCAGAAGATGATCCTAACGTTTTAAGCGTTGGTTACGGCGGCTTGCCCGATGCTGAAGGCAGAGTTACCCTGGATGCTGCAATTATGGACTGGAATGCACGGATAGGCTCGGTTATATGCCTTGAGCATATACAGAATCCAATTTCTGTTGCACGCTTAATTTTAGAACGAACCGAGCATGTTTGCCTTGCAGGTGAAGGCGCTTTTAATTTTGCAATAACAAATGGCTTTCAGCCGGCAATTTTACACACCGAAACTTCGATAAAAAAATATAATGAATGGAAAATCGGTAAATACGGCAGGTCGCAGGAGTTCCATACGGATGAATATAAAGTAAAAAAATCAGACCTGGTTGATGAAGATAATCATGACACAATAGGGATGATTGCAATCGATAAAAGCGGGCAGCTTTCAGCTGCGTGCAGTACCAGCGGAACTGCGTGGAAGTTGCATGGCAGAGTTGGAGATTCACCTATAATCGGTGCAGGCTTATATGTGGCTGGCGAGGCAGGTGCAGCTACTGCTACGGGACGGGGGGAAGAGTGCGTCCGTGCATGCGGGAGCCTGCTTGTTGTTGAAATGATGAGGCAGGGCAAATCTCCGCAGGAGGCATGTGAGATTGCTTCCAGACGTGTTATCAAGTTGAACTATCTTTCCCATCATAACAGGGATCACAATTACCAGGTTGGGTTTATTGCGATAAATACTAAAGGTGAGTACGGTGCAGCTTCTGTAAGAGAGGGGTTTCAATATGCAATTCACTATAATGGACAAAACAAGCTTTTACCAAGTAAATTTATTATTAATGAATCTTTTGATATAGGTGACCTTTGATAATTCTGAAGGATGCATATGTGTTTTCTTTTAATAAGAATAATGATTTCGGCAGATTCTCAATTCTTATAAACGAAAACCGTATAACAGATATGGCAGAGGACGGGCCAAAAGGGCAGGAGAAGCTTGATAGATGGCTTCAGCAGTATGAAAACCGTGCGGAAGTTATTGATTGCTCAAGGAAACTGGTTATGCCGCCGATAGTTAATTCATGTGTTAAATCGGAAGGATTACCTATTCATTACCTTCTCAAGCGAAGAGATTATGAAAACGTTGAGGAAGATTTATGCACCGACCTTATATTTAACCATCTTTACCAGGAGCTTCCGGGAGATGAAACAATAGCCGATCTTCAAAATATTTACAATTATTCCTTTAACAGGCTTTTAAAATCAGGGATTACCATGTTTAATGAGTTTTCACTTAGAAAAGACATCAACCACCTGCAGCCTATTTCAAATGCTTTAAAACAAACGTCACAGCATGCCAGTGTTTGCTATTCGATAACCCAGGACATCAATACCATTAGAAATTATAAATTTTTAAACCCGTCATTTTATTTAACACAGGAAAACCTGCTTACAGTATATGATATTTCTAATATAACAGAGCTTAAAAGCGCCTATGTTTCAAGCCTGTATCTTGAAGTAGCAACAAATAAAGCGGTAACCGATAAATTCAGACTAACTTTTCACAAATCCATAATTTCACTTCTTGATGAGTACGGCTTGCTGGATGAAAGCACTTCGCTTATTAACCCGATTTATTTAAGCTATGATGACCTGAAAATTATTACCGATAAAGGCGCAAGCATTATTGTATGCCCGCGGGACCTTGTTAATTTTTCAAATAAATATTTTCCTATTGATGATTATATCAGCCATGGGATACGTTTCAGCATTAGCACGGGCTGGCTTGGCGAGGATATTTTTAAAGATGTGCGCTTGTTCAGGAACAGGTACAAAGAGCTGAACTTATCTAGCGTTGAGCTGCTTAACGCAGTTACAAGATTTCCCTACGAAATGTATTTTGACGGAGATTCTTTTGAGAGCAGCTATATGGTTGATGTTAATAAAAAGGCCGACCTCATTTTTATAGATCTTTCCGATATAAGATTCCAGCTGTTCCCGGAAAGTTATGATTATGAACACATCTGCGATTTTCTTATTGATAACATGACAACGAACAATATTTCTGATGTTATGATAAATGGTGTATTTAAAGTGCGTGATAAAAAACTTCTCAATGCCGATGAAGCAGAAACGATTGATTCAATAATCCAAACAAGAAGCCTGCTTTATAAAAAAGGCAAGTACGAGGAGTTAAAAAAGAAAAAGGAAAAAGAAGAAATTATAGAAAGCCTGAGGGCGGACAAAAGAAATGAAGATGACATCCGGCTTTTTTCAGGCGGTGAGCAGAACAAGGATGATAAAGAATCAAAAGCAGAAACTGCCGGGGAGGAATTCAGGATTAAAACAAAGTTCCCAATTACCAGGCAAAAGAATGCGCCGGGGCAGCGAAGTCTTTTTGACGAGCTTGAACAGGCAAGTATAATACAGTGCGATGAATATAAGGAAGCTCCGGAATTAAACTTGCTTATAACTGAATTTTTTGACTCGAGGCCGGTTGAGGAAGAAGTTGTACAGGTAAAGGCCGTTGATGAAACTATACTGAAGCGGCTGAGCGGCGGCGAAAAGAAAAAGGATAAATCAAAATCAGAAAACGCTGAAAGTAAAGTAGAGCTGCCGAAGAATGTGAAGCTGAAGTTTGGCGATGATTGAGTTATTGTCCATCTGGCAACTATTTAAGTTAACTTTTAGGCGATTCGCTATAGTACGCTAAGGAATAATTTACTAACCTAATACAATTTCCCATCAAATATAAAAAGCTTTCTATATTGCTAGCAGTTATTCTTCTTGCCTTATTGGTTGATAAGTTTGTATTTACATCGTCGGGGGTTAAAATAGAGCTAACACCTGAAGTACTTCGCGCCAGCTCCTCATCTGAGCTTGAAATAAAGATATACAGGTCAAACCTGCTTGGGTTCAAGGTCCCTTTTGGAAATATTGATGTCAGGTTTGTTATAGAAGAAGGTGCAAATTTAGTTGAGATTATTAGCGAATCACCAGACGGGAATGCAAAAGTACGATCAAGGGGACTTGAGGGAGAAATCGTAATAGGAATTTATAGTATAAAATCAGGTATGCAGATTTCCCGAATTCTTATAAAAATATTGCCGCGTGATTTAGCTTTATTAAATTGCGAGCGAAGCGAAGCAATTCTCACCTTTACTTTCAGCCGCTAATTGACACTAATTTACACTAGTTCAACAATAAATTAGGTTCAATTTGTAATAATTCCCGGCTTTTTACTGTAAAAGAACTTATAGAAAATTACCTCAAGCGCCGTCAGCAATGCAAGCGAAAAGGCAGGGCGTGTCAGTATTTTCGTTAACCACTGCGGCGGTATAATTAAATTTATAACAAATGCTGAAAATGTCCACCCGACGCTGAAAATTATTATTACAAAGATGGTACTTAATAATGCGCTGACGGCACTTTCTTCCACAAAATTTTTTGCAAAAACATAAACAAAAAATATCACATGAAAATAGAATATAAATACCTCTATCATCTTATCAGAATGCCGCCTTTGAGAAGAACATCTCTTTAAGTGTTTTCATAATTATCTTAAGGTCAAAAATTATCGACCAGTGTTCAATGTAGTAGATATCATACTCTATCCTTTTTTCCAGCGAAGTATCGCTTCCTCTCAATCCGTTTACCTGTGCCCAGCCTGTAATTCCGCATTTTACCCTGTGACGCTCTAGATATTTTGGTATTTTATCTTTTAATACCTTGATGAAGTGTTCTCTTTCCGGACGCGGGCCCACGATGCTCATTTCTCCCCGCAAAACATTAATGAACTGCGGGAGCTCGTCAAGCGAGTATTTCCTTAGAAACTCCCCATAAGGGGAATACCTGGCATCGCCTTTTTTTACAAAAACAGCGCCGGTAGTTTTTTCTGCATCCTGAACCATAGAGCGGAACTTGATCATTTTAAATTTTTTCCCGGTCATGCTTAAGCGTTCCTGTTTATAAAATACAGGACCCCGGGAAGTTAGCTTTACAAGCAAAGCTAAAACTATAAATAAAGAAGAGGTTATTATAAGCACTACCAGCGCAAATGTAAAATCAAATATCCTTTTAAGGATCCTGTTCCATAAATTCATAGGCATTCCCTTAATACGCAAAAAGGGAACGTTATCAATTTCCTGGATGCGTACAGATGACGTTATAGTTTCCAGAAAATCAGGTACCATCAGAAATTCTACGTTTTCCCCCTCACACGAACGCATCAGGTCATACAATTTATCGTGCTCTGATGAAGGAATTGTAACAAGTACTGATTCTATGCCCTTTTCGACCAAAATATCGGATAACCGGGAATATACACCCAGCTTTTTTTTCCCTTTCAGATGATTTTCCCCGTTGTAGTTATCATCTTCAATATAACCTAAAATATTAAAGCCGGCGTAAGTGTGCCTATAGAAATTTTCATACAAATCTTTTGCCAGCTCAGTATTGCCTATTATTAAAGTATCTTTTAAGCCGATTCCCTTACTATACAAATACTTTTCAAACTTAATGATAAGATACCTTCCCAGAGTAATAAGAATGATAGAAAACATCCATATTAAAACGAAGGCAAGCCTGGAATAAGGAAATTCTCTGTAGAAGAAGATCAGTCCGAATGAAAAAATAATGCCGAAAGTTACCAGCCTGACAACCAAAAAGAACTCATCAAATATAAAAACTACCCGCCGCTGCCTGTACATTCTGCGGGATTGGAATATTAAAAGCCACACGGGTATTACCATTGCCGAAAGCAATATGTAACTGCTTACTTCGGGAATACCTTCTGTAACCGGAACAATTTTTGTGAACGGTGAATAAAACCTAACCCAATAGCTTAACAGGAAGGAAATTTCAATTGCTATAATGTCAGATAAAACCGTAAGAAGAGGGATAAAAAACTCAGCTACGTATGACTTTTTGTTTAAAATCTTATTAATATTACTAAGAACCTCCATTCAAATATATAAAATCCAAATTATATTAAATATGATTGAAATTTTCATTATTTTGCCTTTTTAATGGAAAAATTAAGGGTGTTTTTATTAAATGCCTCAGCGATATATGGCGGGGGTGAGTTCTATGTTTTGCAGCTTGCCGGAGAGCTGAAAAAAAGGGGGCATTTTGTTATAGTTGGATGTCGAAAGGACAGCTTACTATTTGAAAAATGTATAACGGAAAATATTTCAGCAGAACCCATTGATTTCCGTGAAAATGGAACGAAAGGGCTGGCGGGGAACGTAAGAAAAATAAAACAAATTGCTCTTGCAAATAGTATTCAAATAATTCATACCAATACGGGCATTGATAGAACAGCCGGTGCAATAGCAGCAAAACTTGCCGGGGTTCAGCATGTTTCATCATGCCATAGCCTTATATCGGTTCAGCACAATGTAACTCACTGGCTGCGAAATAATTATCTCACCGGTGCTTTTATTGCAGATGGAGAGACTATAAAGAACTTATTGGTAAATATTCATAACATAGATAAAAATAAAGTCGAAGTGATTAACAATGGTATTTCTCCGGACGAAATGATAAAAGATCCGCAAGCTGGAGCTGAGTTCAGAAATGAATTTGGAATTGGTAATAATGAAATCGTTATTGGCAATGTTGCCAGGCTTGTTTATTTTAAAGGCCACAGATATCTGCTGAATGCTTTTGCAGCCATAAAACAAGAGTATGAAAATATTAAATTAATAATAGTAGGTGATGGGGAACTGATAAATGAACTAAAGGAATATTCCGTTACTCTAAAAATTTCCAACAGCGTAATTTTTACCGGTTTCAGGGAAGACCTCAAAAAAATATATTCATCATTTGATATATATGTTCACCCTTCGGTTGAAGGAGGAGGAGAGCTCTTTCCATTCACTCTCCTTTATGCAATGGCAGTATCATTACCGGTAATTGCCACAGATATTGGTGATATGCCCTTTATAATTGAAAACGAAAAGAACGGTTTTATTGTAAAAGAAAAGTCTGATTTTGAACTTTCTGAAAAACTTAAGCTTTTAATTAAAAGTCCTGAACTTAGAAAAAAGCTTGGTAATGAGGCTTTCTTAAAGTTTAGTCAGAAATATACTACAAATAAAATGGTGGATAAAACCGAAGAATTGTATTGCAAGTTATTGTAATAACAGGGCTTATAAAGTGGATTAAAATAGTATATTATTTGAAACCTTTTTTTTGCTAAATTGTATAAATACTAAACTAACTAAAAATCAATCAGAAAGGTAGTCATGAACAGATTTAAATTCATTTTTGGAATTTTTGCATTAATTTTTGTATTGGGCTTCAGCTCAAATCTTAAAGCTCAAAATGGGCCCGTTTTATATTTCTGTGAATCATATGAATCATCCGGCGAAAGAGGAATTGGCGATAGATTCTATACCGGTCCTTTTACTGTAATGGTTAAGTGTGATTATGAGCTTGGCCTGAGAGATGTACAAATACAGGTTGATAAATACAACGGCTATGGATTTGATTACTTTAAGGCTGTAAAATTTGATGTGAAGCCCTCGATGAAATATATATATTTCACCGATGCCGATTTAAGGGTTGATTCGCCCGGTATTTACAGGGTTTTCCTGCTTGATGATAGCAGAAAAAATATTGCAAGCGGCTTAGTTGAATTTATAAGGTAAACAGCCTCATGATAGTTTTTAGACCTGACAGGTCTTTAAGACCTGTCAGGTTTTTTATTGATTTACGCTATTTAATTAATATCATCTTCTTCGTTTCCCTGAAACTGCCTGCCTCTAAACTATAATAATATATACCTGAAGAAATCCTGTCCGATGCATTCCATTTATATTCATAGCTTCCTGCAATTAGATTTTCATTAACCAGCGCGGCCACTTCACTGCCAAGGGAAGTATACACTGTCAGCTTCACGAAAGATGATTTGGGCAGATCAAATCTTATAGAAGTTGATGGATTGAAAGGGTTCGGGAAGTTTTGATGTAATGAAAATTCATTCGGTATCTCGGAACCAATCGGATTTATTCCTCCGAAAGCAGCACGGTAAGAGATTCCTCCGTTGTCTCTTACAGCCCAAAAAGGGCCGCCAACCCATCCGCCAGAAATATGGCGGTAATTTCCGGCTGGTGCTGTGTAATCTACATTGAAGTTATTAATTCCCAAAGCGTAGTAAATTTTATTATCTGAGCGCACATAATAAGTTTGATTACCAAAATAAGATTGACCTGTAATTCCTCCGAAATTTCCCGTTCCCAGGGCTGACTGTGATGTCCAATTAAATCCACCGTTCGAGGTTCGAAACATTGTAGCTCCAGCTATTAAACCTTCAAGTCCACCACTGATAGCCGTAAAATACACAGCGTAAGAATTTACCTCCGGCGATGTGTTCTGGATAACCCAGTTATTGCCTCCGTTGCTTGAATAGTATAATCTCGTATTATTTGTGCCAATCCATATTTTTGAGCCGGTAAAAAACATAGCATTGTTCCAGCCTGCCTCGGTTCCTGCCTGGGGCAGATATAAACCGGTTGAATCCCAGTTAGTTCCAAGATTTGTTGATTTCCATAATGACCATCTTCCTCCGACTGGGTCACCTTCAATAAATAAACCACTACCAGTATAGTAACCAATTGCATTTATAAAACCACCCCCTTGAAAAAATACCTGAGTCCAGTTACTGCCTCCGTTTGTGGTCTTGTAAATATAGGTATTAGACGAAATGTA
>DASXTZ010000158.1:0-2480 GCA_036505135.1 Ignavibacteria bacterium | reverse complement strand
TCTTCCCGTGATTCATCAGTATAAAGCTCAACATCATCACCAATTGAATTAGCGGGATAAAGTCCTATGACTCCGTTTGCCTGCAGTAAATTATTGCTTATAACATCGTCAAGCATTTTATTGGCATCATCAAATAACCTTTTAGCTTCCCTTCCATAGGTTGGGCTTTCAAAAATCGTTGGATATTTGCCCTTTAGTTCCCATGTAAGAAAGAATGGAGTCCAATCTATCCTTTCCCTAATCTTTTCAAGTGGGAAGTTCTCAAAAACTTTTCTTCCTATAAAGGAAGGTTTAGTAATCTTTGTTTTTTCCCAGTCGATTTTGTATTTTTTTTCTCTAGCCTCTTTCAGTGGTAAATATTTTTTCTCATCTTTGCGGTTTCTGAATGATACTCTAACGTTCTCATATTCCTGTTTAACTGAATGGGCAAACTTATCTTTTTCTACTCCCAATATACTTCCAGCCACAGTAACGCTTCTAGAAGCATCAAGGACATGTATTGTTGGACTTGAATAATTAGGCGCTATTTTTACTGCAGCATGTGTTTTTGAAGTTGTAGCCCCGCCAATCAGTAATGGCAGCTTAAAACCTTCTCTTTCAAGCTCTTTGGCAACATGAACCATTTCATCCAGCGAAGGAGTAATTAAACCGCTTAGTCCTATTATATCAACATTCTTCTCTTTTGCGGTTTGCAAAATCTTTTCGCTTGGTACCATAACACCGAGGTCAATAATTTCATAATTATTGCAGCCTAAAACTACTCCAACTATATTCTTACCAATATCATGAACATCCCCTTTTACGGTTGCAAGTAAAACCCTGCCGTTTATACTTCTTGCTCCTTGTTTTTCTTTTTCAATAAATGGAGTAAGATACGCAACAGATTTTTTCATGACTCTGGCGCTCTTAACCACCTGCGGCAGAAACATTTTCCCTGAGCCAAATAAATCACCAACCACATTCATTCCGGCCATCAAAGGGCCTTCAATAACTTCAAGAGGTTTCGGATATTTTTGCCGTGCTTCTTCGGTATCTTCTTCGATAAATTCTACAATGCCCTTAATGAGTGCATGTTTTAACCTTTCTTCTACCGGCGCTTCGCGCCATGCAAGGTCTCTTTCAATAATTTTACCCGCAGATTTTACTTTTTCTGCATAGTCAACCAGTCTTTCGGTAGCATCAGGCCTGCGGTTTAAAAGAACATCTTCAACTAACTCAAGAACATCTTTGGGAATCTCGTCATATACATCTATCATACCGGCATTGACAATCCCCATATCCATGCCCGCTTGAATTGCATGATATAGAAACGCCGAGTGCATTGCCTCCCGCACAGCATTATTTCCCCTGAATGAAAACGATATATTGCTAACACCTCCGCTGATTTTTGTGAGTGGAAGATTTTCTTTTATCCATTTTGTTGCTTTTATATAATCCAAAGCATAATTATTATGCTCTTCCAAGCCGGTTGCAACCGTAAGAATATTCGGATCAAAGATAATATCCTGAGGCGGAAAACCAACTTCTTTTGTTAGAATATCATATGAACGTTTACAAATCTGTATTCTTCTTTCGTAGGAATCCGCTTGTCCTTTTTCATCAAAAGCCATTACAATAACGGCTGCCCCGTATTTTCTTATCTTCCTTGCATGCTCTTTAAACTTTTCTTCGCCTTCTTTTAAGCTGATTGAATTAACTATACCTTTGCCCTGTATATATTTTAATCCGGTTTCTATTATAGACCATTTTGAAGAATCAATCATTACAGGAACTTTTGCTATATCAGGATCTGAGGCCACAAGGCTAAGAAATTTAGCCATGGCCGCTTCGCCGTCAAGCAGGCCTTCATCCATATTAACATCAATTATTTGAGCGCCGCTTTCAACCTGCTGTCTTGCTACGCTTAAAGCCTCTTCATAATTTCCCTCACGAATAAGTCTTGCAAATTTTACCGATCCTGTTATATTGGTTCTTTCTCCAACATTAACAAAGTTTGTTTGCGGAGTGAAAGTAAGAGGTTCCAGCCCGCTTAATCTCAGGTAAGGTTGAATTTCAGGGATTTTTCTTGGAGGGATTCCTTCAACTATTTTTGCAATATGTTTTATATGGTCAGGGGTTGTGCCGCAGCAACCACCTACAAAATTTAAAAAACCGCTTTTTGCAAAATCATACAAATAACCCGCAGTTTCTTCCGGCAGCTCGTCATATCCCCCAAATGCATTTGGCAGTCCGGCATTTGGATAACAGCTGATATACACATTTGCTTTCCTTGATAGCTCTTCTATATAAGGCCTCATTTCTTTAGCACCAAGAGAGCAATTAACCCCTACACTTAATAATTTAACATGAGAAATTGAATTCCAGAATGCTTCAACAGTCTGTCCCGAAAGGGTTCTGCCGCTAAGGTCGACAATTGTTCCTGAAACCATGATAGGCAATTCTTTTCCCGTTTTATCGAACAGCTCGAGTATTCCAAATAA
>DASXTZ010000157.1:0-2208 GCA_036505135.1 Ignavibacteria bacterium | reverse complement strand
ATATTTGGAATTGTTTTGCTTACAGTAAGCTCTTTTAGATTCAGAAAGAAATTAGAGTAAGCCCTTAAACTTCCGAAGTCTTTGAGACTATGAAAGTTTAAAAGAAGGAAGTTTAAATTTTTCCAATTTTAGTTAAAAAATGTGCCAAATTTAATGATTTTTTTAAACAAAACTCTTGCATTTATAGTCAATAAACTATATATTTGAAATATTCTCCAATGAAAAAGCCTCAGAAAATAGCGGCAGTTCTTTCTTTATTGCTGATAAGCAGTATTCTTTATGCTGTAACTGAAATACAATATTTCACAGCAAAGAATGAAAACAATGCAATTCTTTTGGAGTGGAAGACCGGCACAGAAGACAATCTGCAGCGCTTCGAAATCGAAAGAAGTGCATCTGAACCAAATAATTTCATTCATATAGGAAATGTAACTGCAATAGGAAACAATTCCTATTATTATTTCAGGGATGAAATGGCCCAGAACCCTATTCCTCCGGTTTATTACTACAGGCTAAAGCTTGTGGAAAATAACGGGAACTACGTGTATTCACAGACGATAACAGTAACACATGTTATTTCAAGCGTAAGGGATACCTGGGGCAGTATTAAGTCTATTTTCAGATAAAAGCCCGGTCGGCGACTGTGCGAGTCGTTGACTCGTCTGCCTGCAGCAGGTAGAGCAGTCATAAATAGGTACTCCATTCTTTAAGTTAGGATAATCATAAATTTCTTTATTTTCTCAGGATTAACATTTAATTAACCTGAATAATAACTAAACTCTAAAGGAGAAACATGACTGACACTACAAACACAAGGCCTGCGGTAGCTTCAATAACCGAGGCTGAAATCCAGGACGGCAAGATGATGGCAATTCTTGCTTACATAATCTTCCTTGTTCCATTGTTGGCAGCCCGGGATAAAAAATTTGCTATGTATCATACCGAACAGGCAATAATTCTGTGGATTGCATTCTTCGTAATATACATTGTTATGTGGATTTTATCATTTATCGTGGGGCAAATTTCATCAAGCCTTGCTTGCGTACTTTCAATACTTATGATAATTCCGTGGATTGCATACCTGGTACTCTGGATAATGGGTTTGATCAATGCAGCAGGAGGCAAAATTAAAGAGTTACCCGTTATAGGTTCGTATGGTGCAAAACTCAATCTTGTAAAATAATTCGTTAGGAGATCTTATTATGGCAGAATCAACAAGACAAGTTAATTATACTCCGGAGGATGTAAACAATGGTAAGACAATGGCTATTGTTGCCTATCTTATATTTTTTATACCTCTGTTGATGGACGATATGAAAAAGAACAATTTTGTTATGTATCACACTGAACAGGCAATTGTTCTTTTTATTGTAAACATTCTTGCAGGTATAATAGGAACCATTACCTGCGGCATCGGGCTGATCCTCTATATCCCATGGGTTATATTTCTGATCATGGGGATAATGAATGCCTCTAAAGGAGAAGCAAAACCGCTTCCACTGGTCGGGCAGTTCGGAGAAAAATTCAACCTGGTCAAGTAAACGAAAATACATTTTCAGACACATTTGAAAAGACTCGCCACTAGGCGGGTCTTTTTTTTATTAACATTCCGACACTAATTACACAAATTATCTCTAATAAAATAATAGTCTATTTTTTTTCTTTATGCCGGCGACAACACCCGATTTCGTGCAGTCGGGTCATTCAACCCGGCGAAATATCGCACTACCACTTTTTTTTATCAGTTCGCCATTTGGCCGCTTTTTTTTATTTATTTCCATTATAAATTATGCCATATTTGTTACATAATAATTAAGCACATTCCCCTCTATATGTGTAGAGGCCTGCCTTCTGTCTGAAGCCAGACAGGTCTGCAGGCAGGGGGGGCCCTCTTGACTTTTTCAAAATCCCGTCTTAGTATTATGGTAACCCGCAGCATCGGGGCGATTAAAACAATCCATTAACGAAAAACAAACATTGACCCTTTGAACTACGTAATAACAAAATATCACCGTAAAATACCTGATAAGGCCCTTTTAGCAGATTTGCGTAAAACCGCCAAAAAAATGGGAAAAAAGCAAGTTAACTGGGAAGAGTATGAAGAAGAGGGCAAATATTATCCTTCGACCCTAAGCAGAAGATTTGGAGGCTGGAACGAAGCGCTCACTAAGGCCGGTTTAAAAGTAAAAAAAATAAACCGTATATCGG
>DASXTZ010000156.1:0-3403 GCA_036505135.1 Ignavibacteria bacterium | reverse complement strand
CAAAAGGAGTAATAGTATCTTTTTTAGCTGTTATAATGCTGATGGCTGTGGGGGTTGCAATATTTTTATTTTCAACAGATAATTCCAGTGATTATAAGAAGGTTGAAAAAATATTTGAGTCATCAGACGATAAAGATGTAAAAAAGGATACTAAACCTTCCGATAATGAGAGGAAAAAAAAGTTTCCTGATGACGAATTCATATTAGGCTCAAAATATCTTGCGGAGAAAGATTATGATAAGGCAGAGGAGCATCTTAAAAAAATTAAGAAGGACAGTGAATATTACCAGCAGGCACAAGAACTGCTTAAAAATATGAAGTACCTAAGGAAGTACGATCCAAAGAGATGACATCCAGGAGGATGTCATCCTGAGCGAAAGCGAAGGATCTCATTAACGTTAATGAATATTTCTGATAGTGAAATTAGCTGCACAGCTACTTCGTGATGCTTCGCTTTCGCTCGCAATTAAAAAATTATGGCAACAGGACCTTCAAAAGAAGAGCTTAAAATGTACTGGGAGTCAAGCCGGCAGTATTTTGATGAGCTGGCTAATTATTACAGAACCGCAGATCCGCAGTACTACAATGAGTACATTGCCCCTTTTTACAGCAATCCATTTATTTCAGCAGGCACAAAGAGCGGCTCAAGGCGCGGTACAGCTATAGGAGTTTTAGCAGTTGGAATTTTATTAATGGGTCTTGCTGCCGGAGTAGCCGTTTTCTTTCTGGCATCAGGCAACGACTCAAGTGATGATGATAATACATCCCCAAAGATCGAACGGAAGATAGAAAAGGTGCAGCCAAAAGACACAATTAAAACCACTACTCCCAAAACACAAAAAGAGCGAAACAATAGAAAACAGCCAATTGAAAGAATCAGGTAATAAAAATCTTTAGCTTAACTAGCTTATTCAATTAACCCTCAGCTTCTTTACATTTAAATGAAAGAATCATATATTGTAAGATAACTAAATTAGGATGAAGCAATTAATTTCTTTTTTAGCCCTCATGGCTCTTTTGACAGCCGGTGCTTCGGCTGACTGGAGCAAAATTAATTCATTTCCAAATACTCTTGTTCATGATATAATGATTAATGGAAGCACTATATATGTTGCTTCTGTATCAGGCGTCAGAAAATCCACAGATAACGGTGCGACATGGCAGGCAGTTAACAACGGATTGAACACTATTGAAGCCTTATCGTGCAACCAGATAATTGCGCATGATAACTTCCTTTATCTTGCAACAAGAGACGGAATATACCGCACAACGGATAATGGCAGCAACTGGATTAAAAAAAGTAATGGAATTGCTGTTGGGGGCGGATCTTTATACGCCGAATGCATGTCAATATTCGAGTTTACATCTTCCGAATCTGCTCTTTTTACCGGGGCGTGGACGGGTATCTATCGGTCAAACAACCAGGGTGAAACATGGGCGCTAACAAACATTACAGGTTCAGAACTCAGGCCTCGCTACTTTTTAAGCTACAACGGTATGTTGTTTGCAGCAAGAGAAAGTATAAATCCGCCCGGGAGTTACAAATCTTCTAATAATGGATTTGTATGGGTTCCTTTTAGTATAAACAGTTCATATTTACCGGCTATAACATTTTATAATGATGGCCCGCGCCTATATGCAGGAACTATTGATGGTGTATGGATGTCAACAAACACGGGACTTAGCTGGATTGAGAAAAATAACGGATTGACTCAGGACCCGTACAGCAGCTCGATCATACGGGTGAATGGTGTTTTGGTTACATCCTTAAAGTTCGGCGGTTCAGGCATGTTCAAATCTTTTAACGATGGTGATACATGGATCGATTTTAGGCAGGGGCTCCCGTTTTTACCTGAAATAAATAAAATTATTCAGTTCAATGATAAAATTCTGGCGGGGGCAAGCGATGGGCTTTATCAGCGAAATGTATCAGAGCTAACCGGTATTACACAGATATCAAATGAAGTGCCCGGCGAATTCAAGCTTTATCAGAATTATCCTAACCCGTTTAATCCTGTTACTAATTTCAGATTTCAGATTGCGCATTCCGGATTTGTGAAAATTATGGTGTATGACGCTGAAGGAAAAGAAATCTCAGCCATTGTTAACCAGGAGATGAAGCCTGGCGTTTATGAAGTTCAATGGAAAGGAATGGACTTTCCAAGCGGAGTTTATTTTTACAGGCTTGAAACAGGGGATTACAAACAGACAAAGAAAATGATGTTTGTCAAATAATTTATTGGCAAGAAATATATAAGTTGGCATTCATCCAATGAAGGATTGACCCCGAGCACTCGGGGACGGTTATGCTTAACTGCAGAATTGAACAAAATCATTGGGTGGATCTAAAAGGAACAGGGGGTATTTAACCCCCTGTTTGTTTTTGGGAGACCTGTCTTCTAAAGACAGGGAGGATTTAAGCTGTTAGCTAAGCCAGTTTCCTCTTTTTGAAGTATCTTCTTACAAAATAAAAAACTATGAATCCTATTGCAAGAACAGGTGAGAAGGCAATAATAAATGTTATTATTCCGCTTAAAACCTTTGTGAAGCCTGTTAAACCTTTTTCAATGCTTTCACCAAGCTCATAGAAGAAGCCTCCGCCGCTTGAAGTAACAAGCATGCTTGGCTCGAATACTGAGACTGTTAAGGTTGAATAGGATGCCTGATCCTTTAAATATCTCATTCTGCCTTCGGTCTTTTCGATGTTTTCTCTTACGCCCGCAAGTTTTTGTTCAACTTCAACAACACTTGTTAAGTTGGAAGTCTTTTCAGCAAGCAGCTTCAGCAATCTTGATTCAAGCTCACGCTGAGTTTTCAGTCTTGCATTCGCGTCCATGTATTCTTCAGTCACATCTTTGCCTGATATATTCTGGTTAACAACTTTTCCAATCCCGGCAAGCTGCCCAAGCAGGTCGTCAAATTTATTAGCTGAAACTCTGATTGTAATTGCGCCCTGCTTTTTACCGCTTGCATTAACCTGGGATGATGAGTTGGTAATATAACCTCCGGTTGAATTTACAATTTGTTTTATCTTTCCTTCAGCTTCATTGAAGCTCTCGGCTTCAAGGTTCATGGTTCCTGAGCGGATTATCATCCGCTTATCCTGCGTATTGAAATTATCTGTTGGCGTCTGGTAGTTGATTTGCTGAAAAGAGCCGTCTTCAATCTTATCTGTTGCAAATTTTTCATCAACTTTTGGTGAGTTTGTCAGACCGGTTGGAGGTGGTTCAAGGTCTGTTACAACGATGTTTTGCTGCTGGGATTCCTGCTGCTTACCGGAATTCTGGCAGCCAAATGCTGCAACTATATACGGTAAAATGACAACAATTGCGAAGATTTTGATATATTTCATATGTTTTACAGGTTTGTTTATTACGTATACTTTGGTTTTAAAGCAAATGTT
>DASXTZ010000155.1:0-4173 GCA_036505135.1 Ignavibacteria bacterium | reverse complement strand
CAAAGTATATATTGCCATACTTAAAAGACCGCCCTGAATCGCTTAACAGGTTTCCGAACGGAATAAGAGGTGAAAGCTTCTACCAAAAAGATGTTAAAGATATGCCTCCGGAGTGGGTGAAAAAAGAGCGGATTTTTTCGGAATCTAATGATGATTACATTAACTATCTAGTTTGCCAGGATGAAGCAACTTTAATTTATCTTGCCAACTTAGGATGTATAGAAATTAATCCATGGTTTTCAAGAATAAAAAAACTGGATAATCCCGATTTCATTGTAATTGACCTGGACCCCTTAGGTGTATCGTTTGACAAAGTTAAAGAAACAGCTTTAGCGATAAAAGAAGTTCTTGATAAGGGTAAGATTGCCGGATACACCAAAACGTCAGGAGCAACCGGGATGCATATTTATATACCCGCAAATGCAAAATACAAATATGATATAACACGAGATTTTGCTCATTTAATAGCCAGATTAGCATATCACCTGGCCCCGGAAATTACCAGTGTAGAAAGAAGGCCTGCAAAAAGAGCTGAAAAAGTTTATATTGATTACCTTCAAAATAGTAAGGGGCAAACAATAGCTGCCCCCTATAGTTTAAGGCCAAAACCTCATGCACCTGTTTCTACTCCCATTGAATGGAAAGAAATAAAATCGATTGATTCGCCGGAGGAATTTAACATAAAGACAATTCATAAAAGGCTGCAAAAAAAAGGTGATATTTTCAAAGGTGTATTAGGAAAGGGAATTGATATAGCTAAATGTATAAAAAATTTAGAGGCTTAGCTGCTTTTTTACTGATTCTTTAATCAGCTGCGAAACCTTTGGCACTAAGATGCCGTCTATATCGGGTTTTAATTCTTTTTGAGAAAATTTTTTAAAATATACCTGCGTTAATTCTGCCCCAAAATATAATATAAGCCCTGAGTAATATATCCAGATAAATATTATAACAAGCGATGCCGAAGCTCCATATGATGAACTATATGAACTGCTTCCCAAATACAAACCTATCAAATATTTACCTGCAGAAAATAATACCGAAGTCATCATTGCTCCTAACCACACATATTTCCACGGTATGATGGCATCCGGCAAATATTTAAAAATAAGCGCAAATAGCAAAGTAATCACTATAAAGGAACCAAACATATTCAAAAGCTGGGTAAGAATTATAATCTCCCCAAAGGCCTGGCTAAAATAATTGTTTAACAGTGTTATTGAAGAGTTTATTATTAATGATACTATTAGTAAAAATCCTACAGCAATGACCATTGAAAATGATATAAGGCGATTTTTAATAAATCCCCAAATACCTCTTCCTGGTTTTAATTCAACCCCCCATATAATATTTAATGATTCTTCGAGCTCGAGGAAAACACCAATTGCCCCTAAAACAAGAAATATAATTCCCAAAAATGTGGCAAAAATCCCTTGTGTTGTATTAGCTGCTCCTTTAATAATTGTTTCTATCATCTGAGCCCCATCGTTCCCGATTAAGTTTCTTATCTCTTTTATGATCCCTGCCCGCGCAGCTTCTTCTCCAAAAAAAAAGCCTGCGATAGCTATCATAATTATCAGCAAAGGCCCTAATGAAAAAGCCGCATAGTACGATAAAGCTGCAGCCATTTTAAAAACTTTGTCGTCTATTAATTCCAAAAATGTTTGTTTAACAAGCTCCCAGATTATTTTCATTCTAGGTATAAACATAAATTTTTTATTCTACCTGCAGTTCCTGCCTTATCCTGTACATTCTGTGTAGTGAAAGCAGCCAGCTAATAGTAGATTCGGCACCCTGGTTTTGATTAAGCATCGATGAAGTAAGCCCGTCATAACATCCGCCTGTTGCGTAATTACATAGTGCCTCCTGCCTGTCATTATTTCCTAAGAACCAGCTAAATGTTGTTCCAATCCTGTTGATCCATTTATCATCTTCCGTTAGTACATAGGCCTGAAAGCATGCATCTATTAATGAAGGTATTTCAATAGGCTGCTGGTCATATTTTGATTTGGTTTTTCCCTTGCAGTACCATTTTTCGTTTCCTATTAATGAAATGTAATCTTTTTCTTTATCATATAATATTGAGTAAAGCCATTCAAGGGATTCTAAACCGGCCTTAATAAATGAATTATTTTTATAAAAATTTCCTCCCATAAGCATAGCCTGCGGAATACGTGCATTATCATAAGTTAAAACTTCTTCATACCATTTCCAATCTGTATCTGAATTAAAGGTATAGTATTCAAATAGTCTGTCAAGCAATTTCTTACACATACGCTTTATCTCTCTAGTACCTGAGAACCTGTTCAAATAAAATATACATGCCATAATTATATTTGAAACAGAACGGGGTGATTTAAAGCTTTCAACATTCTTAATAACCGATTCAAAAAGCATCTTCGCCAGCATTAAATGAGAGTCTCGGGCGGGATTTTTTATAATATAACCTAAAACAAATAATGCCCTTCCGTTGCAATCATCGGAACCGCACCCCGGGCCCGCTTCTTCAAGCCACTTTCTATCATAACTCATAAAATTCCTGAAGAGTCCCTTTTCAGGATTGTATGCATAGTGAAGAAATGAAAGATAAATATTGATTAAAGAATCAACGGATGTATCGTTAAATAAATATTTATTTAACATTGCAACCAAAAGAGCCCTTGCATTATCATCTGTGCAGTATCCTTCATTTCTGTTCGGAACGGAGAAAATTGAATGCTGCAGGATCCCTGTTTCATCAGTAAGATGCTTTAAATGTGTCAGATTAATTTCCGGAAGTGCTGGAAATGCCTTATATTTGGGAGCGAGATATATTTGGCGGGGAGTAATTCTAAAATTTTCTACTGCCTTATGAAAAAGTTCAGAATAGCTTTTTCCTACTTCACTCCATATCATTTCTCTCCCTGCATCATATGCATTTTTTCTTAACCTGTTTCTTCTGTTTTCATCAGATAATAATCCCGATATAGCTTTTGACATTTCCGGAGGGTCTTTAAAAGGAACAAGTATCCCTCTTTCATCTTTGAGCATTTCCTCTGCATGCCAATATGGAGTTGATATTATGGCTTTACCACAGGCTGCGGCGTAAGTTAGCGTACCTGACACAATTTGCTCTTTTTGATGATACGGGGAAATATAAATATCGCTCATTAATAAGAATTCTAACAATTCCTGTTTTTCTACAAACCTGTTTATAAAGATTACATGGTTTTCAAGCCCATTTTTTTTAACAAGGTTTTCCAGCTGATGGCGGTAGGCTTCCCCAAACCGTCTTTTTACGTTAGGGTGTGTGGAACCAAGAATTATATAGACTATATTCCTATGTTTTTTTATAACTGCAGGTAAAGCATTAATAACGTCTTCAATTCCTTTTCCCGGTCCCAGTAAGCCAAAAGTGAGCATAACCTTTTTTTCTGCCAGGTTAAGCTTATCCTTATAATAGGTTGTATCTATGAAGTTAACGTCTGGCGCACCGTGTGGAATAAATTTAATTTTTTCATGAGGGACATTATATGTTTTTTCAAGCATTTTAAATGACCGCTTTGACTGAACTATAACATAAGAAGATTGGCAAGTAATTTCTTCTATCACTTTAAGCTGGTCCTCGTCGGGTTCGCTTATAATTGTATGTAATGTTGTTACAACCGGCTTTTTAAGGTTTTCCAGCAGGTAAAGAATATTTGACCCCGCCTCTCCCCCATAAAGTCCATACTCATGTTGAATGTTAACTACATTTGCTTCTGAAAGGTTTAAATAGTAAGCAGCTTCCTTAAAATCATTTTCGCTTTTGTCTTTAATTTCAAACTTAACTTCAGATGGATATTTATACCCTTCTGCAACATCATTTAAAGCTGTTATACTGATAATATTTTTTGATCCGTTATAATAATCCCTAAGGGCATTTGCAAGGTCATTTGTAAACGTGGCAATACCGCATAGCCTCGGTATGTATGACGAAATAAAAGATACTCCAAATGGTCTGTTCATAAAGTTTCATTTTGAATGTTTAATAAAATCCAGCACTTCTTTCAGCGATGCGGCTGCAATAGCCATAGTAGTATCTGCAGCACCATAATACATTATCAATTCGTCGCCTCTTAAAACTACACCGCAGGGAAAAGTTACATCAGGAACGTCTCCTACCCTTTCGTAATATTCATTAGGGCCAAATAC
>DASXTZ010000154.1:0-1599 GCA_036505135.1 Ignavibacteria bacterium | reverse complement strand
CAAGCATAATGAAACTGAGATTTACAATGAATTGCAGCTATCGGCTCTTGGCCTTTCTAAACAAGCTTTTCAATATGCATACAAAGGATATCAGCATTTGATCAAGAAAAAAAGGTTGGTCAATTCCGCAATACTTACAATATGTGATTTAAGCCAGTCTTCAAATAAAAAAAGATTTTACATTTTAAATCTAAATGAAAATAAAGTATTAATGACTACTTATGTAGCGCATGGTCGTAGTTCGGGAGGTGAATATGCTTCACGCTTTTCAAACAATATCCGTTCTCATCAAAGCAGCTTGGGATTCTACATTACAAGCACAACCTATAATGGACAAAATGGATTTTCATTAAAATTAAAAGGCCTCGAGGCAGGATTTAATGATCGTGCTGGCAAACGCAATATTGTTCTACATGGAGCTGCATATATTGGTGATGAATATTTGCAAACAAACAAATTTATGGGCCGCAGTTACGGGTGTCCTGCAGTTCCAATAAATGAATGCAATGAAGTAATTGATTTAATAAAGAATGGAACTTGTCTATTTATTTACTATCCCACAAAAAAATATTTGCAGAGATCAAAAATATTAAACGACTGATTGGACGACGCATAACAAGGATGGATGAAAAAACAAATAGCTCAATCGTACCCTATGATTGGGCTTTTGTTTTGAGTATTAAATGTTAGTAGCCGCTAGGCAAATTTTGTAGCAACAAGCAATGATAATACTCCGATAAAAAGGCCCACATAAATTTCTTTAGGGTTATGATCGCTATCAATAAAGCGAGACGTGCAAATAACGCCCGTTAATAAAATTGCAACAGAAATATAAACGCCAAAATGGATGTCTTGCAAAAATCCAAGCATCAAAACAAATGATGCCATCACACCAGCGGCTATGGCATGCATGCTTACTTTTATATTGATATTTGCCATTAAACCTCCGATGGAAGCGAGAAAAATAGCAAAGCTTAGTACTACACATTCTTTGGGGAATTCAGGTTGATTGTGCAATACATACCACATCCACCAATAATAAATCATGCAAACGATATAAGGTATAATTCTATCTCTTTGTGTTTTTAAATGTATGGAACTAACAAAGCCCAAAGCCCTCATTAATAAAACAGATACTAAGGGAAACACGATATAGATAACCCCAAACCGGACAATAAATATTGTTTTTTCCCATTCAGTGTTTGCTGCAAACAAATAAGATTGCGTTTCTACAACTAACCATGATAAATAAACCGGTATAAATAAAGGGTGAAAAAGATAAGAGATGATCCTAGCTACGATACGAATAGCTTTTGGTTGCTTTTCCTTTGCTGGTCGTATTTCAACCAAATTGTTTGTCGAATCAATTGCCAGTTGTGTGTCCATCTTATAATTCCTTACGCAACCGGGCCACGGGAATGTTCAACTGTTCCCTGTATTTAGCAACGGTTCGCCTTGCAATATTATATCCTTTTTCCTGTAATAGCTCTGTCAGCCGTTCATCGCTCAACGGCTTCTTTTTATTTTCTCCTTCAATTAAGTCGCTCAATATCTTTTTTACTTCTCGTGTTGAAACTTCTTCACCACTTTCAGTGCTTA
>DASXTZ010000153.1:0-2725 GCA_036505135.1 Ignavibacteria bacterium | reverse complement strand
AAATTAGTTGAAAAAAACTTCAAAATGCTAAGCACTTTGTTACTATTTTCATTGAATACTTACATATATGCAAGTATCTTTGTAATTCTATGCATTTTATGAAGAGAACACATACATGCGGCGAGCTAAGGCTAACCGATGCGGGGAAATCTGTCACATTAAACGGCTGGGTTGCCAAATCACGTGATCTTGGAGGCCTGTTATTTATTGATTTAAGAGATCGATATGGCGTTACACAATTACGGTTTAATCCTGCAAGTGAAAGCATTTACAAAACAGCCTCAAGTTTGGGGAATGAGTTTGTAATTACTGCAACAGGCAAGGTTATTGAACGTGAAAGCAAGAATAAAAACATGTCCACAGGTGAAGTAGAAATAGACGTTAGCTCAATAGAAATATTAAATGTATCTGAAGTACCTCCATTTGTTGTTGAAGAAGATGTAAAGGCATCTGAAGAGTTAAGATTTAAATACCGTTATCTTGATATAAGAAGAAAAAAAATTACTGATAATCTTTTATTACGCAATAAAGTTTACCAGGTTGTTCACAAATATTTCGAAAGGCTGAATTTTATTGAGGTTGAAACCCCGATATTGATGAAATCCACTCCCGAGGGTGCACGTGATTATTTAGTGCCATCCAGGATTCATCACGGGAAGTTTTACGCTTTGCCCCAATCACCGCAGACATATAAACAGATTTTAATGGTATCGGGTTTGGATAAGTATGTGCAAATATGTAAATGTTTCCGCGATGAGGATTTAAGAGCCGATAGACAGCCGGAGTTTACACAAATTGACCTTGAGATGAGCTTTGTTGAACAGGAGGATGTGTTTAATATATGTGAAGGATTGATGAAGGAAATATGGAACCAGGCTGCGGGAATTGAGTTGAAAACTCCTTTTACAAAAATGAGCTTTGACGAAGCAATGGAAACTTACGGAATTGATAAACCAGATTTAAGAGTTAAGGGCGAAATGAAAATTGTAAACATAAGTGAAGAAGTTAGGGGCAGTGAGTTTAAAGTTTTCAGTGATGCAATAGAACAAGGTGGAATAGTCGCGGGAATAAAGCTTTCAGGACAGGAAGTAACAAGAAAAATAATTGACGGTTTAACTGAATACGCAAAATCGTCTTTAGGTTTTGGGGGGCTTGGATATCTTAAATATAATGCTGACGGCACTGTGCAGTCGCCAATTGTTAAATTCCTTTCAGAGGAAATCCAGAATAAAATTAAAAATAACTTTGGTGCAAATACAGGAGATATTGTTCTTATTTTATCGGGCGAAAAGAAAAAAGTTTTAACGGGATTGGGAAATTTACGTTTAAAGCTTGCAGAAGATTTTAAACTAATTGATACATCAAGAAATGAATTCTTGTGGATAAATGATTTCCCGTTGTTTCATTTTAATGATGAAGAAAACAGGTATGAGGGCGAACACCATGTCTTCACAATGCCGAAGGATGAATATATAAAAAATCTAGATAGTAAAAATCGTGAAGATATATTGAATATTCGTGCAAACTGCTATGATCTGGTTTGCAACGGGAATGAGTTCGGAAGCGGTAGCATTAGAATACACAGAACGGATTTACAGAAAAAAGTATTTGATATAATAGGCTTATCAGATGAGGAAGCCAAGCAAAAGTTTGGCTTCCTGCTTGAGGCATTCACATACGGCGCACCCCCGCACGGAGGGTTTGCATTTGGATTCGACAGAATTATAGCAATACTTTGCGGGACAAAAGATATCCGTGAAACGATTGCATTCCCGAAAACACTAAAGGCAGTAGGATTAATGGACGAATGCCCCAGCCCAGTCGATGAAAAACAACTAAAAGAATTAGGAATATCGGTAACTACACATGACACATAAAATAGAAAATACTGCTGTAGAAGTAACAAAAGGCGATATAACTATGCTTGAGGTTGAGGCAATAGTTAACCCGGCAAACAATGGTCTGGTACATGCCGGCGGGCTGGCTGCTTCAATAGTAAAAAGAGGCGGGCAGATAATCCAGCAGGAATCAAGAAAGATTGGTTATGTTACAACAGGAAGTGCGGCGATAACACAGGGTGGTCATCTTAAGGCAAAGCACGTAATACATGCAGTTGGACCCAGATATAAAGATGGCAAATCCGGCGAAGCAGAAAAGCTTGCATCTGCAGTAAAATCCAGCATTGATATTGCAGAAAAGAAAAAGCTGAAAACTCTGGCGATACCTGCAATCAGCTCGGGAATATTCGGCTATCCTATAAAGGAGAGTGCAAAAATAATAGTTGATACTGTTGTTGAGCATTTAAATTCATTTAAAAAAGAGAAAAAAGAAACAACCCTAGAAAAAGTTGTGTTATGTTTGTTTGATGAGGAAACTTTTAATATATTTGAAAAAGAATTGGAAAAACATTTTAAGAAAAATAGTTGAGTTAAATAAAACTTCGGAAGTCTTAAAGGCTTCGGAAGTCTATAATTAAAGTTTTAAGAATAATAATTTATAGAAATTAATTAATATTTATGTCTAAAACATTAGAAAAAACTTTTAAGCTTGAAAAGTACAAAGTAAAAGACCTTTCACTGGCTGATTGGGGAAGAAAAGAGATACGACTTGCCGAAGCGGAAATGCCAGGTTTGATGGCTATCCGTGAGGAGTATAAAAACTCAAAACCATTAAAGGGAGCAAGGATTGCAGGCTGCCTGCATATGACAATCCAAACAGCAGTGCT
>DASXTZ010000152.1:0-6995 GCA_036505135.1 Ignavibacteria bacterium | reverse complement strand
GAATCTGTTACTATAATTGGCGGAGGGGCAATAGGCATTGAGTTTGCTTACTTCTGGAACGCATTTGGCTCTAAAGTGACCGTTGTTGAAATGCTTGACCAGCCATTGCCGCAGGAAGATAAGGAAATGGCCGATGTTGTTGGCCGTGAATTCCGCAAGCTTGGTATTAATATAATGACAGGTACAAAAGTCGAAGAAATTAAAGTAGAAAAAACTGCTCCAAACAGCAAGACTGAAATTGTTAAGACAAAAGTAAGCGGCAAGAAAAGCGAAGTTATCGAAAGCGATATTGCGCTTGTTGCCGTTGGATTTACAGGCAATGTTGAAAATATGGGCCTTGAAGAGCTTGGAGTAACGCTTGAGAAGGGTTTCATTAAAGTTGATAAGGATTATAAAACTAATGTTGGCGGGATTTATGCAATTGGAGATGTTAACGGTCCCCCGTGGCTTGCGCATGTTGCATCCGCAGAGGGTGTAAATTGTGTTGAAAAGATAAAGGGCATGGAAGTTGCCGATATTGATTATACCTGCATACCGGGTGTTACGTTCTGCCAGCCGCAGGTTGCATCGGTAGGATTTACTGAAAAGAAGGCGAAAGAGCTTGGCTATGAGATTAAGGTCGGCAGATTTCCGTTTTCTGCAAGCGGCAAGGCACGGGCCATAGGCGAAACAGCCGGGCTCGTTAAGGTTATTTTCGACGCCAAGTATGATGAATTGATTGGTGCACACATTTGCGGAAATGAAGCAAGCGAAATGATTGCAGAGCTTACACTTGGAAAATCGCTTGAGACAACTCACGAGCAAATAATAAAAACAGTTCATGCTCATCCTACGCTTGCAGAGGCAACAATGGAAGCTGTTGCCGATGCGTATGGAGAAGCTGTAAATATTTGATTTTGAAGTTCGGATTGCCGATTTCGGATTGAAAAAGCAAATTGATCTTTTTAATAATACAGTAATTCATATTTTTTAATTCAAAATTTTTAATTGAAATGAACTATGGCTCTAAAAACAGGAGATAAAGCTCCCAATTTTACATTACCTTCTTTCACTCCATCAAAAGAAGTTACAAACATTTCCCTTAGTGATTATAAGGGGAAAAATGTAATCCTTTTATTTTTCCCGCAGGCATTCACAGGAACATGCACTGCAGAAATGTGCACCGCAACCGAAAATTTCGATTCGTACAAAAAAATGAATGCTGAAGTCCTTGGCATAAGCGTTGACGGAACGTTTGTCCAGAAAGCATTTGCCGAAAAAAACAATATAACTATTCCACTGCTGAGCGATTTCAACAAGGAAGTTGTGAAAGCATACGAGGTTTTGCGACCTGAATTTGCACATGGTATGAAAGGTACAGCAGAGCGCGCTGTTTTTGTAATAGATAAAGACAGTGTTATCCGCTACGTTGAAGTTATGGCATCGCCCGGCGACCAGGTTAACTTCGAAGGGATAAAAAAGGCTGTTGAAGGACTGAAGTAATTTCAGAAAGCTATGTTAAAACCCGGAGATAAAGCACCGAACTTTAATCTTATAGCTGATAATGGTGAGACCTTATCTTTAAAAGATTTTAAAGGAAAGAAAGTCATATTGTATTTTTACCCGAAAGATATGACAACGGGCTGTACGAGAGAGGCTTGTAATTTCCGCGATAATATCAAAAAGATAGAAAAGAAAAATGCAATTGTTATTGGGGTTAGTGCAGATGATACAAAAAGCCATGTTAATTTTAAAGATAAATATGAGCTTCCGTTTACATTACTAAGTGACCCAACTCACAAAATGCTTGAGGATTATGGTGTTTGGCAGGAGAAATCTATGTATGGCAAGAAATACATGGGAATTGTAAGAACAACGTTTATTATTGATGAAAAAGGAAAGATTGAAAAAGTTTTTGCGAAGGTGAAAGTGAACGGACATGTAGAAGAGATATTATCTTTTTTGTCATCCTGAACGCGAAGGATTCCACACATAATTTTTTTTTGCCCTCTTAATTTTTAAAGAGGGCTTTTTTATTATGAATGACATAAGTAAAAATAGAATTCAGCTTGCAAAGAAAAACTTTGAAAAGTTTAAAAATGAAAATGTGGTTGCGGCAATTGTCAGCGGCTCAATTGGAAAGGGATATGGAGACGATAATTCCGACATTGATACCTTCATTTTTTATGATAAGCCGTACACAAAAAAAGAATATGATAAAATAGTAGGGGAAGCAAAACAAAGCGGAGGAGATATATTTCATGGCTCACCTAAAGAAGGTTTTGCTGTTTACTATTATATAGATGGTATAAAATGTGATTTCGGGTTCCGCGATTACAGGGAAGCGGAAAAATTGATTAGTGGAATGTTAAAGATGCCCGAAGTGGATTTAATGAAACACCTGCAAATATCCGGATTTATTGATAGCGTGATACTACACGGAGATAAATGGATACATAAATGGAGAAAAAAAGCTAGAAAAATTCCTGAAGACCTCTTATATTTTATGGTAAGAAATAATCTTAAATTTGAGCCTGAATGGGTAATGAACACGATGGCAATTGAAAGAGGAGACACATTATATCTGCATGAGTATTATATATTGGCAATCGACAGGATAATATGGATATTATGCGGGCTGAACAAGATATATCATCCGGGGAAACTGAAGGGCATCGACAATAAGATAAAGCAATTAGACATCAAGCCGGTTAATTTTTTCGAGCGATACAGAGAAGTTTTTGAATTAAGCGCTGAGGAATCAGTCAAAGAATTATTTGGATTGATTAGAGAAACAATGGACCTGATAGATAAGCATATGCCCAGACAAAGCACGGCACGAATAAGAAGAGTGTTAGAAATGAAGTTAAGGAAATGATATGTCACAAAAAACAAAAACAAAATGTGAAAAATGCGGACGGGAGCTTAAAAATGATTCCGATGCTTGCGTGTGCAGTTATGAATGTACTTTCTGTGCGCAGTGTGCAAAGGAAATGAATTATATCTGCCCCAATTGCATGGGTAAGCTGGTAAAGAGGAAAGCTAAGAAAGTTTGAAAAAGCAAACTAAAGTCAAGAAAGCAATAACAAAGCCCGAAACAAAAAATTTTTGGAATAAAAGAAATACTATAATCTTTACTGTTATAATTATTGCCGGAATTGTTGTATACCTTCGGTTTTTCAAAAAACCCTCCGAACCCCAGTTTGTAAAAGAAGGTAAGGTAATTTTCTTAAATAAAGATACAAAACAACAGCTTGCTAAGATCGATGTAGAGGTGGCAATAAAACCGGAAGAACAAATGCAGGGTTTGATGTTCAGAAGCAAAATGGATGAGAATGATGGCATGCTTTTTATATATCCTGGTGAATCAAAGCAGGCATTCTGGATGGCAAATACATTAATTTCCCTGGACATTGCCTTTGTTGAAGCAAAAGGTAAAATAGACACTATATATAGGTTTGCGAAGCCTTTGGATTCAACATCATTGCCTTCAAGAAGAAAAATTCAATTTGTAGTTGAAACAAATGGCGGATTTAGTGATAGGCATGGGATAAAAGAAGGTGATTTGATCGAGTATAAGTTATTGCCAACTGCGAAATAGCCTTAATGCGATTATTTTTAACATAATAAATATTATTAACCGAAGTATAATCTTCTATCTTTCCTTATTAAAAATATAGGGGTATTTTGTGAAAATCTTAATTTTCTAATATAATCTTAACATACCCTTAACAAATCGCAGCTAAATTTAACGTAAAGATTATCATTTAGAAAATAAGAACTTAACAAAATGAAAGAAAAAATCTTAGTGGTTGATGATGAAAAAGACATCTTAGAGCTTATAGATTATAACCTGAGCAAAAATGGATACCGCGTAAAAACAGTAACCACAGGCGAGGACGCGCTGGAACTCATAAAAGAAAATGACTACGATTTGATAATTTTAGATTTAATGCTCCCCGGTGTTGATGGTTTTGATATATGCAAAATTATCAAAGCGGATAAACAAAAGTCAACTATACCTATAGTTATGGTAACTGCTAAATCGGATGAAGCCGATAAGGTAGCCGGACTTGAAATTGGGGCAGACCATTATGTTACAAAGCCATTCAGTCCCCGCGAACTTCTTGCAATTGTTAAGGCAACTCTCCGAAGAAGGCCCACTAAGGCAGAAGAGGAAAAACCAATTATTGAAAGAGGTGATTTAATAATACATACAGGAAGGCATGAGGTAACTTTGAACGGTAATAAGATAGACTTAACCCACCTTGAATTCAGAATCCTTTTGACGCTTGCCAAAAAACCCGGATGGGTAATGACCAGGTACCAAATCGTAGATGCCACCCGGGGAGAAGGTGTTTCGGTTACTGATAGGTCAATTGATGTTCATGTTGTTTCTTTAAGAAAGAAGCTGGGTACTGAGATTGATTATATTGAAACCGTCAGGGGAGTTGGATACAAGTTTACGGAGAAATATTAATTGTTTCGGAAAAATATATTCTGGAAAATTTTTTCCCTGTTTACGATTCTTACTATTATTCCACTAATAATTTTCGCAATATATATTTATAACTCATTTAAGAACACTTATTTCGATAACTATATCGAAGTCCTAATCTCGTATACCAGGCTGATTAAAGAAAAGATCGAATCTGATTCAGCAGGATTGAATTATACTGGCCTTGCATCTGAGTACGATAAAATTACTGGTGCAAGAGTTACTATCGTTGATACAAGCGGAAAGGTACTTGCAGATTCAAGGCATGACCCTTCTACAATGGAGAATCATGCTAATAGGCCGGAGGTAATAGATGCTATGAAAGGTAAAACAACCAGCTGGCATCGATACAGCTTTACATTGACTGATGATATGCTGTATGCTGCTATGCCTGTTGTTAACAATGAGGGTAACACTATTCTTGTAGTTAGAACAGCTTTGAATACTAAAAATATCGAAGGAAATCTGGCAGGCGTAAGAAATTCCATCATCGGATTTATTATAATAATATCCTTACTTACTCTTACAGTTACATTTATTTTTCTCACTAGAATATTAAGACCCCTTTTTGAGATACAAGATGGCGCAGAAAGATTTTCCCGCGGTGTATTCGCACAAAAAATATTTCCTCCTAAAGACAATACATTAAGAAAAATTGCTGATTCACTTAACTCGATGGCTTCACTGCTCGATGAGAAATTGGTTATAATAGAAAAACAGGGCAATATCCAACAGGCAGTTTTAAGAAGCATGAAAGAGGGAATTATAGCTGTAGATTACAACGAAAATATACTGCTGCTTAACCAGACGGCAAAAGATATGCTTGCGATAGGGATAGAATCCTTCCAAGGTAAGACGCTTCAGGAAGTGGTCAGGATTTCCGAGATACAAAAATTTTTTAAACGTGTTTCATCGGAAGTCAATCCGCAGGAGACAGAGATAATACTGCAAGCCGAAACTGACCGGTCTTTGCAGTTAACAGGCACTCAGCTTTATGATATAGAAAACAAGGCAATAGGTACATTGGTTGTTTTTAACGACATAACAAATCTTAAATATCTTGATTCTGTGAAAAAAGACCTTGTTGCAAATGTTTCTCATGAGCTAAAGACGCCGGTCACAACAATTAAAGGTTTTATCGAAACACTAAGAGACGGCGCAATTGAAGACCGTAAGAATGCCGAACGCTTTCTTGATATTGTTTTAAAACATATCGATAGGCTTAATTTATTAATTGATGACCTGCTTACCCTGGCAAAGCTTGAACAGGACTCAGGCAATGAGGAAATAGAAATGGAAACCTTAGCTATTAAGCCTATTCTTGAATCTGTAGTGGAAGATAATGAAATAAAGTCACATCATAAAAAAATAGATATAAGTATAAATTGCGACCCTGATATTTCGGCAAAAGTTAATAAACATCTGCTTGAACAGGCAATTGGAAACCTGCTTGATAATGCTATTAAATACAGCGATAAAAAAACCAGAATAGAAGTTGGCGCGTACGCAAAAGATAATGTGCTGAACATTTATGTGGAAGACGAAGGATATGGAATTGCCGAAGAAAATCTGCCAAGATTATTTGAGAGATTTTACCGCATCGATAAGGCGAGGAGCAGGGAAGAAGGTGGAACAGGACTGGGGCTGGCAATTGTAAAGCATATAATGAATGTAATGAAAGGAAGCGTGGAGGTGGAATCAAAAGTCGGAAAAGGTAGTATATTCAATCTCAAACTCCCTGTTGTTTAGAATCTATTATGAATAATAAAAAACCCGGGATTGCTCCCGGGCTTCTAACTAAAGATTACACCGTTACGTCCTACTTTACTAGCATCATTTTCCTTGACTCTGCCCATTCAAAATTATGTTCTGCCTTTACTCTTATTCTGTAGAAATAAATGCCGCTTGAAAGGTTTAATGCATTAAAATCTACTTTATATGTGCCAATGTTCAAATCCTGGCTGACAAGCGTTTTTACTTCCTCACCAAGTGAATTGTAAATCTTAAGTGTAACAAAACCTGCGCGTGGAATTGAAAACTTAATATTTGTATTTGGGTTAAACGGATTCGGATAGTTTTGCGATAAGCTGAAGCTTGCAGGAACTTCACTGGATATCTGCTGAATTCCGATAACGTAGTTTAAAGGATTAAATTCCGCCCAGCCTATGGTCCAGTTTACAAGACCAAATGCACCAACGTATGTAACAGGGGTGAAGAACGGATCTAATAGATTTGGGTCTGTGAAACTTGCACCCGTCAAGGCTGGCGAGTTAGCTTGTGGAACCCAGTTTCCACCATTTTCAAATCCCCAGGGGTTTGTGAGTCTTAAGCTATCATTTACGTTATAAACCCTGTTGCTAAAAGAAGGAGTTGTTAACCAGTTAATAGCGTTAAACCCGTTGCCACCCATATTAGCCGTGTCAGCAAGTGTTAAATTTCCGGCATAAATGTTATTTCTAAAGCGGATGGTATCACCATTACAAGCATTAGCAACACCTTGCCCATCTAATCTTGTTCC
>DASXTZ010000151.1:0-7629 GCA_036505135.1 Ignavibacteria bacterium | reverse complement strand
CAAGTATGTAAACAAGTCTTTGCTCTCTGTCCAGGCACAGTAGCATTGCTGTCATACAGCTTACTTTTACTTCGTTAACTAAAATTTTCATTTCAACCGAATATGCATCCTGCCTGGGAAGCTCATGGTCCGGTGTGTTTTCAATCAGCTGCCAGTATCTATCGAAATTATCTGCATGATTTTTTTCCCCGGCTGATTTTTTCATGTTCAAAACATGGTTAACAACAATTCTGTAAACCCACGTCCTGAAGCTTGAATCACCGCGAAAAGTCGAAAGCTTTGTAATGATCTTAATCAGTATTTCCTGAGTTACATCTTCTGCTTCCTGAGGATAGAATACCATCCTCAGCGCAATGTTATATATCCATGCCTGGTGTCGGTATATAAGCTTCTCCAGAGACTCCTGATTTCCTTTTAAAGCTTCATTAATAAGCTCGGCATCAGCCGTATCGGTCTTATATTTTTCTACAAACGGATTTACCATATTAATTCTTTGACAGTAGAGGGCTGCTTGTGTGACAACTAAATTAACAAAAAAATATGCTTATAACATGAAGATTATCAAATGTTTATAAATTTTCAAATGCCTGCTTAATATCATCTATGATATCTTCGGTTGATTCAACTCCAACTGAAAGGCGTATTAAATTATCATTTATTCTAGTTTTTTTTCTTTCTTCATCAGTTAATCCTGCATGAGAAGTTTTAGCGGGTAAAATAATTAAAGATTCAGCACCTCCCAAACTGGGGGCATAGGCAGGGATTTCGAGATTCTTAATAAATTTTTCGGGCGGAACATTAACTTCAAAGCTTATCATCCCTCCAAACCCCTCAAAAAACCGGCTGGCTTGTTTATAGTAAGGACTCGATTCAAGCCCCGGGTAATTAACTTTTGATACTGATTTGTGCGTCTCCAAAAACCCAGCAATTTTAAGTGCGCTTTCATTTTGATAACGGACGCGCAGTGCGAGAGTTTTTAAGCCGCGTTGAAGTAAAAAACATGCATGAGGGTCTAACGAACCGCCAAAGTGATTAAGATTATGTTTTATTTTTTCAATCATATCGGCTTTAGCAAGCACAGCCCCCGCAACTATATCATTATGGCCGTTCAAATATTTAGTTGCACTATGTAAAGATATATCAAAGCCTATTTCCGGCGGACGGAAGTTAACCGGAGTTGCAAATGTATTATCGATAAATGAAACAAGATTATTTTCTTTTGCAAATTTTACAACTTCATTTAATGCAGGAACCTCCATCAGGGGATTTGAAATAGATTCAACATAAATAACTTTTGTGCTCGGTTTTAAATATTTTTTCCATTCGTCCGGCTTACTTCCTTCAATAAGGTCATATGTGATTTTGTATTCAGGAAGATTTTTTGTAATAAAATCATAAGTGCCGCCGTAAAGGATATTTTGAGCAAGCAAATGGTCCCCGGCTTTAAGATATGTAAGAAGGGTTGTTGTTATTGCCGCCATTCCGCTTGTTGTGACAAGTCCTGCTTCTGCCCCTTCTATATCAGCAAGCCGTTTACCTAATACTATGTGGTTCGGAGTATTATTTAATCTGATATACCTGACATCATCATAAGAACCTCCTTCTGAGTATTCATAAGTTGAGGATTGAAACACGGGAAGACTTACTGCCCCGTGAACCCTTGGCCTTATATCTCCTGACCAGATTAGCTTTGTTTCGATATTTTTCATTTATAAATCTGTCTTTGCTTTGCGAGGAACAAAGTGAGCTGTCTGCAGCAGGCAGGCAAAGCAATCCTCACCGCTTGCAAAGTAATTTTTTAAATAGATTGAATTATTTAGGAGTATGCTTCAGTTCACTGGCAATTCCATCTTTTTTATAAAACTCTCTTGTTTTAATTTTTTGAAGCTGCCGTTCTATAACCGCATCAGCTATTTTAAGCGCAATATCATCTTTTGACCCCTTTTCAAATATTTCATCCAGCCTTTTCTGGCTCAAATCGACCCGGTAAAGCATCGAAAGGAGCCTTTCAACATTTTTATCAAGCAGATCTCTGATTCGGATACATAAGGCTTTCTTTAAATCTTCCAATGTCAGGGTTTCTGCTTTTGCAAGCTCAAATCTGGATGATATAGCCTCTGTTAATTCTTTTGACTCTTCCATTTTTTTACTCTGCTTTTATTGCTTCAAAAAATAATATTGATTTACCGTCTGTTTCAAAATTTATTAAAACAGAATTACAGCAAACTTCGCAATCTTCAATATATGACTGCTTATTATACAACAGATCAAGTATTAATGAAATTTTTTCGCCGCAATACGGACAGTTGAAGAAATACTCCATTTATTTTACTTCAAGCTGCTGCACTGAAAGAACATGTTTTTCTATATCCCAGTTTAACTCAGGATTGCTCAATAGATTCTTGATATTCTGAATATGTTCTTTAATCAAATCCCTATTTTCAAGTGAAAGCAGCACGGCAATATATCCGAACAGTGAATCTTCATTTGCGCATGAAAAATTCTTTTGCCTTTTACCTACATAACAACGGGCACATTCCCATTCAACATATTTACATAACGGGGCGCATAATACAAGCTCATCAAACCCCTCAGGCCAGTCAACTGCAAGCCAGGGATCGTATGCCCTGCCGCGCCTGAATATTTCAATCAGCTTTTTCCATTTATTATCATCATCAACAATCCGTTCCAAAGCTTCTGCCTGGCTTAACGTTAATTCAATACCAGCTTGCTCTGTGCTGCCTTTACGCTGCCACAGGCTTAAAACCTCATTGTATCCTTTTAATCCCTCGCTCAAAAATGTCGCCTCTAATATTCAATGGAATATAGCAAGTTATGAAAATTAAACGGATAATGAAATAATAATTCGAAAGGCAATAGCATTAAAATTTAAAGTTTGCTATTTGCATAACAAATCTTTAAATAAACTGATTTTTTGAATAAAAACTGCTAATTCACCGTGCCGTCCCTGAAACTATCAAGCCAGCTATCAACAGCCCCGACAAAAGATTTTATTCCATCTTCCTTAAAAGGAGATATCAGGTCAGCAACTTTAACAAGCTCAAGGAAAGATTTACTTCCGCCTTCACGGCATAACCTTAAGTAATCTTCCAGGGCTTTGGTACGGTTATCATGCGACTTTTTCCAAAACTGGAACGCACAAATCTGAGCAAGACAGTAATCAATATAGTAGAACGGGCTCATGTAAATATGCCTCTGCTGCTGCCACCTGCCGCCAGATTCAAGGAATTCATTTCCATCATAATCTATATAAGGCAGATATTTTTTCTCGATATCAAGCCATGCCTGTTTTCTCTCAAGAGGAGTTGCATTCGGATTTGAATATACCCAGTGCTGGAATTCATCAACTGTTACGCCATATGGAACAAAAATCAAAGAGCCTTTAAGGTGCGAATATTTAAACTTTTCAACTTCATGTTTAAAGAAACAATGCATCCATGGCCATGTTAAAAACTCCATGCTCATTGAATGTATCTCGCATGCTTCAAGAGTTGGGAAGAAATATTCTGGAATTTCAAAATTCCTGCTTGAATATGCCTGGAATGCATGTCCCGCTTCATGGGTTAGCACTTCAATATCGCCCATAGTGCCGTTGAAGTTTGAAAATATGAACGGGCTTTTGTATGTTTCAAGGAATGTGCAGTATCCTCCTGTATCTTTGCCTTTTTTATTCACAAGGTCCATGAGCTCATTTTCAAGCATGTAATTAAAGAACTCTCCGGTTTCAGGTGATAATTCGTTATACATATTGACCGCGCAGTTAACTATCCACTCAGGGTTACCATGAGGTTTTGCATTTCCTGTGCTGTAGTCAAGCGGCTGGTCATAGTATTTAAAATCATTTACACCCAGCCTTTCCTGCTGTTTCTTTTTAAGCTTCATTGTTATCGGAACTATGTAATCAAGCACATATTTTCTGAACTTCTCAACCATTTCCTGATTGTAATCAGTTCTTCCCATTCTATCATATGCCATCTGGGTAAAGTTGATATAACCAAGCTTCTCTGCCATATTATGCCTTATTTTCACAAGCTCATCATACAGCCTGTCAAATTCTTCTGCATTATCTGCAAAGAACTTCCACTTAGCATCATTTGCTGCTTTCCTTTGCTCTCTGTCCGGGTCCTGCATATATGGCCCAAGACCTGCCAGATTCTTTTCTTCCCCATCAAATAATATTTTAGCCGAAGCCATTAACTTAGTGTATTCTGTCCTTAATTCGTTTTCCTTCTTCAGGTCTTCTTCAATTTCAGGTTTATATGTTTTTAGGGTAACATCTGCAACTGCAAATAATTGCTTTCCCCACTTTTCCTCAAACTCCTTACGGAACTTAGAGTGGACAATCGCTCCATAATACCTGTGAATAATGCCTTCATATTTGGGGTTATTGCTATCAAAGAAATCCTGTTCTTGCTCATATTCTTTATTAAATGTATCAATCGAATACTTAATATGAGCAATATTTTCCTGCGTATGATATTCCATACGAAGGTCATTTAATTCACTCATTATCCTGTCCTGCTCATCAAAACTATTAGCATTTTCAAAATCGTCAATTAGGGAGTTAAATTTAGCCTGGAGGGCAGCGATATCAGGTCTTCTGTATTGTATTTCGCTGAATTTCATCTTAACAAGTTAGTTTTAATTAATGATTTAAAAGTGGTAAACACTAAAATAGCAATAACTTAATAAAAATAGAACACAAAAAGATAAATATTGGATGGAAATTTTTTTAAGGATGTTTTCAGAGTAATTGGAACATAAATTCTATTTGCGGAGCTTTCATGTCCCGGTTGGAGGAAAAAACTCTGCAAAAAACTTAACTTTTTTCAAGCATTTTTTTTATCGGATCCCAATAATGCTCAACCCAGCCTTTTTTAATTGATTCGTAATGCTCCTCCGGAATTCCTGTGTGAAAAAAAAGCAGTTTTGTTCCGCCGCTGAAAGGCTTTAAGCTAAAAGTTACCTTTGAATAATGTCCTTCCGGCCAGCCTTTTGCATGCCATCTTTGAACTATCTTTCTATTTTCATCCAGTTCAAGATTTTCACCGTCAAGATAGCCCTCAAAAGCAGTAAACTTCCCCCCTACTTTCTTACTGATCTTAGCAGGGCTCCCCGAAAACTTTGCATGTTTTCTGGAATCCATCAGCGCAGAATACACCTCTGAGGGTTTTGCCTTTATTCTGATTGATTGTTTAAGATTTTTGGTTTTCATTTTAAATCATTTTTTTGTTCTGGAATCCTGTAGTTTAACATTTCAGAGGTAAAAATTCTAATATTTCATTGGTTCATAACCAAGATATTTACGTGCATAGCTTAACTGGCCGATATGATATGCTTCATGATGAGCAAAAAAAGCTATCATCCCCTTTAGAGAGCTATCCGCAATAGGAAGCGGGAATGGGGCCGGGGAATTTAACTGTTCATCAGGAATACTTTCAAGCTTATCAGTAAATTTAGCGGTTAAATCATTCCAGTTTTTTTTGACTTCTGCTAACGATGGATATTTTGCTTTCTCGTCGAGTCCTTTGAAATTATCATAAAGATTGCTATAAGGATTAGGTTCGTTCACTCCAATCATATTTGCAATATTTAATCTTGCATAAAGAACATGTCCTGCCAGCCACGCAGCATGATTTGTTTTTTCGTTTGGTCTTTTATCATAATCCTTTTCAAAGTCCTGTAAAACATTGTTAAATAAACGCGTTTGCATTTTGAATTGCTCAATAACGGGAGCAATAGATGAGTTTTTTGTGCCCATTTTAGTATAAAATAAATTAAAAAATTGTTTTCTTATTAATATAACGGGTGAAAATGAATTAGTTGGACACTATATAACTTACTGTAAATATTAAAAGAAGCTGTAGTTATCACTATTCTCCATATTTGCTTTTACTCTTCTTTTTTGCCTCCGCTGTTATTTTTTTCCACTTTTTCTTCTCATCAAGGCGTGCTTTTATATCCTGTTTGCGGTGGAAATATTTAATTTCATTAAGCAGCTTTTTGTAGCTTTTAAAACGGTATTCATCAAGTTCGCCTTTTTTTATTGCCCCCTTAATAGCGCACCCTGGCTCCGATTCATGCTTGCAATCCGTAAACTTGCATTGTAGGGCAAGCGCTTCAATATCCTCAAAAAGCTCGCTTAATCCTTCTGTTCCATCCCAAAGCTGGATCTCACGCATTCCCGGTGTATCAATTATCAGTCCCCCGCCCGGAACCAATGCAAGCTCACGGTGAGTGGTGGTATGCCTGCCTTTATCTTTATAGAGGCCAATATCGCTTACTTCCATTTTCTTCCAGTTCAAGAGACTGTTTATTAATGTTGATTTACCCACACCCGAAGAGCCTATAACAGCTATTGTTTTGGTGCCCTCAAAATATTTATACAGCTCATCGACACCAGCTCCTTTTTTTGCGCTTATTACATGAGCGTCAGTTCCTGTAAAATAGTTTTCAACTTCAATAAGGCCCGCATACATATCATCACAAAGATCAGCCTTACTTAAAACAATAACCGGCTTAACGTTATTATCCCATGCAAGGGTTAGATATCTTTCTATACGGCGAAGATTTAAATCCTGGTTAAGCGAGCTTACTATAAAAACAGTATCAATGTTTGCAGCAACAATTTGCTCGTCTGTTGTAATACCCGCTTTTTTGCGGGAAAACTTTGACCTGCGCGGCAAAACGGCATGAATGATTGCTTTGTTTTCCTTTTCCAACGGATTAATCACTACCCAATCGCCAACAGCGGGCAAATCTTTTCCATCTTCTGCATCATAAAAAAGTCTTCCTGATTTCTCTGCAGTTAGCACACCAAACTCACTGTAAAGCTCATAACAATTTCTGTGCTCAACAGCAACACGAGCAGGTGAAAGGCTATCAGAAGCAAACTCGGAAAAGCAAGCTGCAAAATAATCGTTCCATCCGTATTTGGTTAAATTATTCATTTCCTGCAAACCACAATAAATTCTTTTGAATCATTGTTTAACTTACTTCTGTCAAATCCCCCATATATATTATCAAGCCTGAATTTTGTTCTTCCAATCAAATTTTCGAGCTCATACAGGAAATAATAACGCAGCAGAGTATAAAATTCATCCTCCTTTTCCTCACCATTCTCATCCCAAACAAATTTGAATGTTATACCCAAAATTTGATTTATATTATCATATCTTACAGAACTAAACCTTTTCAGCTTTTTACCCGGTTCATACTCACCGTCAAATTCAAGAACATTATCTGCATCCTGTGTTATTCGCTTTAAATCGGGATTGAAAACATCAAATATAAGCCTTCCGCCGGGATTAAGATGTTCGTAAATACAATTCAAAGCATTCAACTGGTCTTCAATAGACAAAAAATGCTGGAACACCCTGAACGGTGAAATCACCAGGTCAAATTTTTTATCCAGCTTGAAACTTCGTATATCCTGCTTAGAAATCCTGTGATGTTCTTTTTCGTTAATTTTTTCTTTAAGCCTGCACAGCATTTGCTCACTGTAATCAATGCCATATATATCGGCGCTCCCTTTTAAAGCAGGGACAAATATTCTGCCCGTTCCCACGCCTGCTTCAAGCACAGGGCCTTTGGTATTTTTAATTTCAT
>DASXTZ010000150.1:0-4491 GCA_036505135.1 Ignavibacteria bacterium | reverse complement strand
ACAGTGAGGAAATATTTTATTTCTTTTTTTTCATAATCCCGTGCATATATTTATTCTTTGCGGTAAAACGGGTTTACCACAGCAGCTGGTCTGGCGCTCTGATTCCCGGGCTTATTCTTTCTCTTTCATATTGGATCCTATCTCTGGCATGGGTAATTGGAACTGTGTTTGAAGCTGCTTTAAGGGTATAAAAAAACCCGTCTACGGTGAAGACGGGTTTAAGTCGACAGCAAGAAATAAATAAATTATTTCAATAATATCATTTTACGGGTTTGGGTAAATCCCCCTGCCTCAAGCTTATAAAAATAAACTCCGGTATTAAGATTTGTTCCGTCAAATGTTACATTATATGTCCCCGGTTTTTTATTTTCATTTACAAGAACGTTTACCTCTCTGCCTAAAGCATCGTATACCGATAAACGAACAAATGTTTCTTTTGCAATATTGTACTCTATTTGAGAAGCCGGATTAAACGGATTCGGATAATTTTGCTCAAGTGAAAATTCATGCGGGATGTGATTATTCGAATTTATTCCTGTTAATACACCTAAAGTATCATCAAGCCTTATTACACTGCCGTCTGATGATACTGCGTAACCAATTACGATATTATTGTATTGTACAAAATCAAAATGCTTAAGATTACTAACAGGCGTGGGTGTAGTTACCCATGTTAATCCGTTATCAGTGCTGCGCTTAACTCCGCCGTTAGCGCCCATTATATAGACTACAGGACCTTCGGCAATCCAGTTTAAAAAACAATTTCCGGTAACACCAGGGCCAATATCAATGCTCGTCCAGGTAAGTCCGCCATCGCTTGTTCTGGCTATATAAGGCATTGAAGTGGATGTAGCAGCAAGGCCTATCATTTTAGTACTGCTAAATGCAATCGCCGAGGTATAGCTTCCCACTACGTTTACCTGCTGAGTTGACCAGGTTGAAGAATTATCTGCTGTCAAACGGACTCTTGCCGAACCATTATTTAAACCAAATCCGTAGAAGAAATTATCTATGATAAATAAAGAGTTTGTTGCATTTGAAACGCCATTTACCGCAGGATTTAGCTCAATCCAGCTTTGACCTGCATTTGTTGAACGGTAAATTCTTTCAGCAATCGCTAGACCAAATAAGTTTCCGTTAGCTTTTGTAAATGCCAGTCCATTAAACCAGCCCCTGTTAGGTGGTGTAATTAAAATTGACGTCCAGTTTAAGCCTCCATTAGTAGTTCTGAATAAATTTGCTCCTCCATTAACAACTCCTTCTCCTACATAAGCTATTTGGTCGGTAAATCCTGCTACACAATAAAGCTCCTGCCCGATTCCTGTAGTCGGAATAGTAGACCAGTTTACTCCGCGGTCTATGGACTTAAATATTTTAGGTGCCTGAGTTGACCCGCCAACAATCCATGCTACGTTTATGCTGGCAACACTGATACTTGGCTGAATACCGGGCTGATCTACAGAACCTACGTAAACCCATTCCGAAGAATAAGAACTAATAGGAATTAAGGCGGCTAAAATTAGCCCCAAAAGCGTATTTTTTCTCATTTTTTTGTGTTCCTCCCTATTTTGCTGTAGGCAATATACATTAGCTGGAAATATACTAACAATACCCCGATTGCGGTAAATACTGGGCAACGTATTTAGCTAGTAGTTGAGCTAAGTATTATTTATTTAATAGCCTTAAGTAATCTGAATAAAAAAGCCCGTCTGCGGTAAGGACGGGCTTTAAGTCGACAGCAATGAAATAATAAGTTATTTCAAAAGAATCATTTTGCGGGTTTGGCTGAAATCACCTGCCTTAAGGATATAAAAATAAACTCCACTGTTAAGATTCGCCCCATCAAAAGATACGTTATATTTTCCCTGCTTTTTGTTTTCATTCACAACCAAGCTTACTTCCCTTCCCAGGGCATCATATATCGTTAAGTTCACAAAACTTTCTTTGGCAACGCTGAACTCAATTCCGGTTGTAGGATTAAAGGGATTGGGATAATTCTGTCCAAGAGAAAATTGCTTAGGGACATCATTATTGGAGCTTATCCCTGTTAATGTTGACAAAGTATCAACAAGTTTTATTACGGCTCCGTTAGATGAAACAGCATATCCATATACAATATTATTGTTAAGAACGAAATCGAAATGTTTAAGATTAGTAACTGAGTCAGTAGGCATTGTTATCCAGGTCAGACCGCTATCTATACTTCTTTTCATTCCTCCGTTTTCACCCATAATATAAATAACTGAGGTCTGGGGGATCCAGTTTACATAAACTGTACCGGTTAAACCGGACCCTATATTTATGCTGTTCCACGTAGTTCCTCCGTCAGTTGTTCTTGCAATCATAGGCATAGAAGTTGAGGTCGCTGCAATCCCAAGAAGCTTGTTGGTATTAAAAGCAACTGCAGAAGTATAGCTTCCGGTAATGTTTAATTGCTGGGTCGTCCAGTTTGCAGAGTTATCTGTGGTTAATCTTAATCTTGCAGCTCCGTTATTCAGCCCAAAGCCGTAAAAGTTATCATCGATGATAATTAGCGAATTTTGAGCATTAGAAACGCCGCTTGCACCTGAGTTAAGTTCAATCCAGTTTTCCCCGCTGTTTGAAGTGCGGTATACTCTTTCTGCTACGGCAATTCCATATAGATTACCGTTATCTTTTGTAAACGCAAGCCCGTTAAAGAAACCTCTGTTGTTGCCGGTTTGAGCTACAACAACCCAGTTAGCGCCGCCATTAGCGGTTTTAAATAACCGGGCATTTCCATTAACAATACCTTCGCCAACTATTGCCATCTGGCCGTCAAAACCTGCAACGCATGTTAGTTCCTGGGTTATGCCTGTTGTGGAAACAACTTCCCAGTTCACCCCACCATTAGTAGACCGGAAAATTTTGGGAGTGCCTGTTCCTCCCGCAATCCATATTACGTTAGGGCTGCCAACACTAACGCTCGGTGTTAATCCCGGCTGTGTAACATTACCTGCCAGCACCCACTCCTGTGAATAGAGATTTACGCTAAATAATAGCAATAATAAGGCTAAAACAATAAATTTTGTTGCTTTCATCTTACTCCTTCTAACTATTTTAAGTAGCAATATGGGGTAGTCAATAAAGAGTATCAATAACGGAAAAATGGTATCAGCTCAAAAGGCTTATTTTTATAATAAATTTGTTAATTTGGGGTAAATAATTTAAAACTCGGGCTATTTTATCATAAGCATTTTTTTTGTTTCATGGAAAATTCCTACGGTCAATTTATAGTGATAAACTCCACTGGAATAGTTTGAACCGTCAAATTCAGCTTCATAAACACCGGGCTTAAGATCTTCATTAACCAGTTTGGCAACTTCCCTGCCAAGAATATCATAAACAATGAGTTTTGCTGACACACTCCGTCTGCCTTCGGCATCCACCCCTCTCGAAAGGGGAATTTCAAATCTTATCTTTGTGGTAGGATTAAAAGGGTTTGGATAATTTTGATATAATAAAAATCTGTCGGGCACTTCACTGCTTATAGGTGTAACAGCAACCATTCCTCCATTTGTAGTTTTTAACACTTTGCCTGACCAAGTGCTGATGTAACCTGTATTTACAGAGGTAAACCACACATCGGTAAGTATCTCATTTAGCGGCGATGTTTGCACGCTCCAGTTAACACCTGCATTCGAAGTTCTTGCAATAGCGCCACTAAAGCCGCACGTAAAACCGGTATTTGCATCTGTGAAGAAAACTCCAAATAAAGATTGCCCTGTTCCCGTTGAAAAAATCATCCAATTTGCACCTGCATTGGTTGTCTTAAAAACTCTGTCGGCATCGCTTACAGCTATTCCATTAATATCATCTATAAATGTAATATCTCTTATATTCTCAAGATTAATGTATGGAGCACTTAGGCTTACCCAGTTTGCCCCTGCGTTAGTGGTCTTAATAATAATTGAACCGCCTGAAATATAGCCTGTATTGTCATTCCTGAAATGAATTGATGAAAGCAAATTCGGGGTACCTGAACTTTGATTAAACCAGTTTGCACCAGCATTAGTTGTTTTCATGATCCTGCCATTGCTTCCGGCAACATATCCGGTAAATGAATTAACGAACTGCAGGCCCCATAGCTGGAGGGTAGCTTCGGAATTAATTGTAACCCAGTTTGTGCCTCCGTTAACTGTTTTTAAAATTAATCCTTCGTTGCCGCTTATGTATACGGTATCGGGATGTAAAATCCATATAGCCATTAGCCGCGTACCGGTATAACCTGCATTCTGGTCTACCCAGTTAGCGCCGGCGTTTGTTGTTTTGTGAATTTCGTACGTTAAGCCGCCGTAAACAGGAGCAACCGTATAGCCCGTATTGGCGTCATAAAAACGTATTGCCTGCAATGATTGTGCAGGAGTAAAAGTGTATGAAACCGTCCATTGTGAATAAACATATCCTGTAAGGCAGAGCAGTAGAGTAAATAGTTTTTTCATAGCTTGAAATAATTTAAATGCCCGCATCATA
>DASXTZ010000149.1:0-2008 GCA_036505135.1 Ignavibacteria bacterium | reverse complement strand
AACTTCGATATTTGTTCCTGCATCGAAAATAATTTCGCTATATGTCTGCCCATAGATCAGCGAAGTGATTAACCCTGCAATAATTAACGCAATAAGTATTAATATTTTCATTTTCCTTTACCTGGTTTTTTTCTGTCAGGTGAGAACACTGTTTTTTATTTATTATTTGTTATTTGATTATTTACTTCTTCCAGTTTTGCCAAACGTTCCTGGAGATTTTGATTTTTGATTTTTAAATTTTTAATTTCCTCATTTAGCTCCTGTATTGCCTTTACCATAACAGGCAGAAGATTTCCATACGTGGCTTCCCATTTTTCAGGATTATCTTTCATTACAAGCTTAAGCCATCCGGCGTTATACTGATTCTGGACTTCATCCAGCTCCTGTGCTACAAACCCTGCGGTTGGAACTGAATCCATTTTGCTCCCGTCGGATACATTATTATCATACCATTCACGCCTATCCCAGTTAAAAATTCTCGGTTTGATATTCATTATAAAATTAATACCAATCGGAATATCGGCGATATTTTTTTTATCGCGCACATCTGAGAGAGATGTAATAGTTTGTACGTTGCATCTAAGCGATGTTATCTGGAAATTCCCTAAAGTAATTTGGTTTTGTGCCCCGCTGCTTGATGCCAGTGCACCGTTTCCGATCAGTGTCAAATTAAATCCGGTAGTAACATTTGAGCCGGAATTATATCCAATAGCAGTAATATGGTTTCCGATCGAAACATTGGTCAGAGAGCCATATCCCAATGCTGTGTTCCTGTAGCCGGATGTATTTTCAGATAAAGAAGTACGTCCGATGGCTGTGTTTTCACCGCCATCTACATTACTGAAAAGTGCATCTGTCCCGATTGCCACATTGCTATATCCTGTAGTATTGCTGTAAAGAGCCTCAAAACCAACTGCTGTATTATAATACCCTGATGAGTTAGTAAACATCGCCAGCGTTCCAATAGCTGTATTACCTTTTCCATCTATATTATTATACAGGCTGGAGTTGCCAAATGCTGAATTTTGAAAACCTGTTGTATTATTGAAAAGTGAATTATTTCCAAAAGCACAATTATGGTACCCGGAAGTATTTTTATTCAATGTATTGAAGCCAAAGGCAGAATTACGTGAAGCATGTGTGGAAGTAGCGCTGCTCATTGTGAAATTGCCCGAATTGATTCCTACAAACGTATTTTCTCCGATATTTGAGGGAGGCTTATAATCATGAATAAACCTTTCGGTTCCTTTATAAATTACGCCTGTATTCAGGTCTGTTGTTGCAGGCAACTTAAGGCTTTTGCTAAGCTCAACGTAACCATTGGACTGGGTTAGGGTAAAAAATGTTGCAGCTCCGTCCTTTATTTTAAACGAGCCTGTAATACCTAATGTATTTGTAATGTTCTGTGAATACAAAATATTTGGCAATATTATTCCGGCGGTTATAACAACAGCCAGTTTTAATTTTAATTTATCTTTTAGATTCATAGTTTTATTATTAAAGTGATTTTAAAACAAAGAATAGAATCATCAGAATAATTCCAATAGCAACGACTCCAAACACAATAAAAAATATTAACGAAAACAAAAGCCGTCCTTTAAACCTTGTCATTATATTTGAAAAAAAGCTTTTTGGCGTAGTTGTTTCGGGTGATATGTAAGCATCGCTTACTGATTCTTTTACCGACCTTGTTAAGTCGTCTAACATTTTATTTTCTCCTTTAAATTTTAAAGGCGTAAAAAATTTACGCCCTTCAAGATTGATTATAATTATTTTACCAACATCATTTTTTTAACGTCAGTGAACCCCTCTGCAGTAAGTTTGTAGAAGTACGCACCTGATGCAAGATTTGAAGCATCAAAATCCGCCGTATACGAGCCTGCGGTCAAATTCTGATTTATTAATTCAGATGTTTCTTTTCCTGTTATATCATAAACTTTTAATGTCACTAATCCGCCCTTAGGAATTGAGAACTTAATATTTGTAACCGGGTTAAAAGGATTCGGAT
>DASXTZ010000148.1:0-12148 GCA_036505135.1 Ignavibacteria bacterium | reverse complement strand
CTATAAAATATGCAAATGAATTAACGCCGGATCTGATACTTATGGATATCAGGCTCGAAGGGGAAATGGATGGAATAGAAGCGGCTGATGTAATAAAACAAACTATTGATTGCCCAATAATTTTCTTAACCGCTTATGCCGATGATAAAACTATCCAGCGGGCAAAAATTGCCGAACCCTATGGCTATATAGTAAAACCGCTTGATGAAAGGGAACTGAGAAGCGCTATATAAATTGCCTTATATAAAAGTAAGGTTCAAAAAGCGCTTAAGGATAGTGAAATTAAATACCGCTCAATTGTTAATACGATTGAAGGGTGGCTGTACATAGTTGATAAAGATTATAGATTAATTTTAAATAACTCCTTGGTAGAAGAAAAAATTGCCCTGAAAAACAGAGATGATAAAAAATGTTACGAACTGATATATAAGCTGAAGAGCCCCTGCAGGCATTGCCCTATGGATAAGCTTGTGCAGGGCATTACAACCAGGATGGAAATATTTGACCCCGCCGGCGTAAGATGGTTTTACAGAATAAGCACACCTGTTAATCTAAGCGAAAAGAAAACTTATTTTCAGCATTTGCTTGTTGATATTACCGAAAGTAAGAGAAATGAGGAGCATGCCCTAAGCATTTCAAGTGAAAAGGATGTCTTGCTGCGTGAAATTCATCACAGGGTCAAAAATAATCTTCAGCTCATGTTAAGCCTGATACGCCTTCAGGAATTAAATTCCTCCGATGCTTCTGTAAAATCTAACCTGAAAGCAATTGAAAACCGCCTGAACAGCATGGTGCTTGTGCATGAAGACTTGCATTCATCGGCAGGTCATCCAAAAATTTCGTTTAAAGATTATATCGATAAGCTAAGTGATCATCTTATTCGTGCATATGGTATGGATATGAAATCCATTAAGATAAAACATGAGGTTGATGATATATTTATGTCTATTGATTATGCGATCCCAATGGGCATTATCATAAATGAGCTGGTTACAAACTCTATTAAACATGCTTTCACTGCTAATTCTTCAGGAAATATTCTGGTTAGATTTGCGAAGAAAGATAATAAGTATTTTCTTGAGGTTATTGATGACGGAACAGGCTTGCCAGAGGGCACAGATTTTGATAATCCAAAATTGCTCGGGATGCAGATCTTAAAATCTTTATGTTCTCAGCTTGATGGCTCACCTTCATATGTAAATCAAAACGGCTGTCATTTTAAATTATCGTTTAACCATTCATTTAAGGATTCTTAATTTCCCAGATACCGTGATCCAGTTAATTGAGGACGATTGTTATCAAAGTTTTATTTAATTATTTTACTATTCTAATCAAAATTAATTTACATTCATGAAAAAAATCTTTTTACTGTTAATTTTAGCATGGTTTACTGTTTTCACTTTTAGCCAGGAAAGGTGGAGTCAGACAAAAAAACCTATTGGAAATTATACGAAGCTTCCAAGCGATGAATATAACTGGCAAAATACCAACTCTAATGTTGTTATTCGCCAATTCACAAATATGACAATAACAGTTGGGCCAAGCATCAGGGTTCTGCCTAATTCTAATCAGCAGGACGAAATAGTATTGGTGCGGCATCCAACCAATCAAAGTATTATGTTTGGCGGCGCAAATACTACCGTCAGCGGAATATATGGCCAGGGCGGATATATAACCACAGACGGCGGAACAACATGGACAGGTACGGACCTGCTTCCACCATTCACCCAAGCTTCCAGCGACCCCGGTCCAACAATCGATAAAGATGGAACGATAATTTTTACTGTTCTGGATAATCCCGGTATCGTTGCAGCTTACTCAACAAATAACGGAATAAGTTGGTCCAGCAGAATCACTATTCAGGGTGGGAGTGAAGATAAAAACTTTGCTGCAAGCGATGATGCTCCTTCAAGCACTTATTATGGCAGATCATATTGCGTGTGGAGCAACTTTTCAGTAGGAAATCCACCCATTGTATTTTCATATACTACAAATGGTGGAGTAAGCTGGTCTTCTATGAGCCAGATAAACACTTCCGTATCAGGTCACTATTCACAAGGGTGTGATATTGCAATTGGCCCAACTGGCCAGGTTTACGTATGCTGGGCTGCCCCCACTTCTTCCTCACCTTTCACAGAAGATTTTCTTGGTTTTGCTGTTTCAACTACTGGGGGAAGTTCATGGAATGTTACCAATAATGCTTATGATATGAACGGAATAAGAGCAGGAACCTTTAACGGATGGAACTTTAGAGTAAATGGTTTTCCAAGAATAGCGGTTGATAGAAGCGGAGGCCCGAGGAACGGATGGATTTATGTAGTTGCTTCGGAAAAAAATCTTTCCCCGGCAGGTTCCGATGCCGATGTTGTTCTTCATAAGTCAACCGACGGCGGGACTACATGGTCGGCTGGCGTTAGAGTTAATCAGGATCCGCTTAACAACGGAAAAGTTCAGTTCTTCCCTGCAATCAGGGTTGATGAAAACGGCGGGGTTAACGTTGTATTTTATGATAACAGGAACTATCCCTCTGTTGGCGATTCATGCGAAACATTTCTTGCACGTTCTGTTGACGGGGGAACAACCTGGACAGACTTTGTTGTCAGCGACCATAGATGGAGAGTAAAGGGAGAAGTAAATCTTGGTTCATATGGCGGTGATTACATTGGGATAACTTCGGGCAACAATAAAATATGGCCGTTCTGGTTCGACGATAAAACGGGTTCAATGCAGGCATGGACGTGCGCTGTTACGCTGGATCCGGTTGGTGTAACCACCAATAATAATGAAATTCCAAAACAGTTTTCACTTGGGCAAAATTTCCCAAATCCTTTTAACCCGAATACATTGATAGATTTTTCAATTCCAAAAGCCGGAAAAGTTAGTCTGGAAGTATTTGATATCAGGGGAAGAAAAGTTGCAACGTTAATTGATGAGGAAAAGACCGCAGGAAATTACCGCGTTGATTTTTACGCTTCTGATCTTTCATCCGGAGTATATTTATACACCCTTAAAGGTGATGGCGTAAGCTTATCAAAAAAGATGCTGCTTGTAAAATAGTTTATTTTAGCTATAGATGACGACTCTTTGAGTCGTCTCTATTTTGCTAAAACAAGTTTTTTCTATTGCATTACTTTCTCAAATGAAAGAATTTGATGATGAATTAACTACTGCACCTTTACCGTATATACTCTTTTGCCCTTATCGTTTATAAAGTTTACTCTGACCCGTGACCTGTTGATTGATAATGCAAGAAAACCATTCATGCTTCTTGAAAAAAGTGTATACCTGGTTTGACTGACGTCCCGGAGCTCAGAACCGCCGCCGGATACAAAATAGTGAATGTTAGTGTGAGGCTCTTTTAAATACTGCATATCGTGGTCATGCCCTGCTAAATATATATTCACCTTGTATTTTTCAAAAAGCGGCTTAACATCATCAATCAGCTCTGCTGTATTTCCATGAACCCCTCCGGAATACATGGGGTGATGTCCTGCCGCTATTTTCCATTTAGCGGTGCTGTATGCGAGAATGCTATCGAGCCAGTCAAGCTGTAATATTGCTAATGTATTGTCCACAATGAGGCTGTATGTATCAAGGATTACAAATAATGCATCTGTTGAATCATCTACCTTTTTAACAAAAGAATAATATCTGCCCGGGCAATTCCATCTTTTACTTTCATATGTATAATTTATCTGTGCCTGGATACTTCCGCGGTAATCATGGTTGCCAAAACAAATATACCACGGACACTGGAGCGATTCATCTGAATAAACGTCTTCAAAGCTTGTTTTCCATTGTTTATCTTTTGTACTCTTTACTCCGGCGGGGTAGAAATTATCCCCTAATGTTAAAATAAAATCCATTTTATGTTTCTCGGCATAAACACCCATTCCATCTGCTGTTTCCTGCTGCCCGTAATCGCCGTCTCTTCCCCAGTCTCCGAATGCTATAAAAGAAAGGGATGTTTTAGTTGTAGATTCTTGCGAAAAAGTAAAAGAAACTAAAAAAAGATATATAAACAGGACAAATTTAGTTTTTTTCATATATCCTTCAATTATAGTTAAACCAATGGTTTTTATATAAACAATAACACATTTCATTGATTATATGTTCAAAACTTAAAAAAGTAGAATGGGAATGGATAAAGGAAAATAAAAAACCCGTATTAACGGGTTTCAGCTCCTGAGGTAGGACTTGAACCTACGACCCTCTGATTAACAGTCACCCCGAGTGCTCGGGGGTAACCAACTGAGTTTTAATTAACCTTTCATAAAACTTTCTATTTCTTTGTCTCTTTAAAAATGCCTCGCGGCTCCTAGCTGATTTCATATCTTTTAATTCTTCAAAATATTTTAATGCCCATGGGATTTTTTTGCTGGTATATTTTGAAAGTCCGGAATTATGCTCCTTAATTCTCAGTTCTAAGTTTTCCGTACAACCGATATAAAAGGATTTATCTTTTTTACTTTGCAATATATACACATACCACTTATTCATAAAATCAAATAAAAACCCGCGTTTTAAACGGGGATTTTGCTCCTGAGGTAGGACTTGAACCTACGACCCTCTGATTAACAGTCAGATGCTCTAACCAACTGAGCTACTCAGGAATGTTTTAAATTTTTGCAGAATTACAAATATATTCAAAATTGAGCATAAAATCAATAAATAAGGCATATCAGCCCGCTTTTACAGGGTTTAATTATATAAAATTTATATATAATGCTAAATTAAATCAAAAATCATGACCGAAAAAAAATTTACAATTGAAGAAGCAAATACATATTTTGCTAAAGAATTAAACATGCATACATGGAGATTACTTACAAAGGCTGACCGGAGCATAGAAGAAAATGAACAGATGATTGATGCGGCTCACGGTTCCCGCTATCATTGGCGGTTTGTTGGTGAAAAATTCAATGACCAGCGTGCAGAGTGGCTGATTTCCCGTGTATATTCAGTTTTAAATATGCCCCGGCAGGCTCTATTCTATGCCAAAAGATGCAAGGAGATTACAGAAAATTACACAAATGAAATAAAGGATTTTGACTTAGCATACACGGATGAAGCTATGGCAAGAGCCCATGCATGCAATGGAAATTTTGAAGAATGCAAAAGGTATTATAAATCCGCACAGGAAAAAGGTAAATGGATTGCTGATAAGGAAGATAAAGAATATTTCACTGGTGATTTAAACTCAGAACCATGGTATGGAGCTATAAATAAATAACAACCAATACTTATTTGTTACGTAATAAACTTAATGAAATTCAATAAACTCAACGAACTTAATGAACTCTAAGTCCCCAAATCCATTTATGAAAGCTATGCGGGAAGCCGAGGTTATTAAGGAACATCAACATGCACTGTTTGCTAACTACCTTTATATCGTGTGCAGTGCAGTATTCAATAGCGGTTTTGCTTTCAGCGCCTTGCTGCATCCATATGTATTTTATTCCGGCATACGCAATGTCTTTTACAGCTTTTTCAGTTTCCGCCGGATGAATGCAAAGGATTATACCCTCGGGTTTTTCCGGCAGGCTGTCAATATCAGGATAGCATCTTTCCCCATCAATCACCATTGCATTTCTGTGGATAGGATAAACTTTAAATCCACGTTTCAGCATCTGCTTCATAATTTCATTGCCGAATTTTTTCTTTCTTGCAGATACACCTATTAAGGCAAATGATTTTAACTTAACAAATTCCTCAATATTCGAAATTAACTTCTTCATTTTTTTTAGTGATTAGATATTACAAATATACCTGCATACCGTTATTTAAAACTATGATTTATATCAGGTTTTTTATTTTAATTGAAAAATAAATAATATTCTTTCATTTTACATTAAAATCATAAAAAAATGAAAATTTATATATCACTGGACATGGAAGGTATTGCCGGTACCTATAGTTGGAATCAGGAAGAAAACAACAGGGCAGAAGTTAGAAAATGCATTTCCCGGCAGGTTGAATGGGTTATAGAAGGGGTTCATTCGAGCAGTGTAAATAATGATGTTGAGGAAATTGTTATTGCTGATTCACATTCTGCAGGTGATAGCCTGTTGTATGAAACAACAGAATTAGATGACAGGCTGCATTTAGTTTCAGGCTACCCTAGGCCGAAATACATGATGCCTGCTTTTGATAGTACATACAATATTGTTTTTTTCATTGGATATCATGGCGGAATTTGTACATTACGTTCGGTTATGGACCATAGCTATTCACCGCGATTTCACAGAATATGGCTTCAGAATAAGCCAATGAATGAAAGTCTGATTAATGCAGCTTATGCCGGATATTATAATGTTCCCGTTGGGTTGGTTATTGGTGATGATGCATTATATAATCAGCTAATGCAGAAGGATGCCATGCCCTGGGTTAAATATGTGGTGACAAAATATTCGCTAAGCAGGTTTTCTGTTAAAAGTAAACCACTTAATGTTGTTCGAAATGAGACTATTGAGGCTGTTAAGAGTGTGCTCAGCCCGGACGCATCAAAAATTCCGGTTTACAAGTTTAATCCTCCTGTAAGCCTAAAAATTGAGCTTCAAACTGCTTCTATGGCTGATGCTGTTGAAATGATGCCTGATGTAAAAAGACTGGATGGCGTTACAATTGAATTGATCCACAACGATTATGCACAAATATTTGATGCAATTGATGCCATTGCAACTCTTGCAAGATCACCTAAATGGTAATGCTTCTCTATCCAGATACCAGATTACATTACCATTTACCGGGTTAACCTTTTGCGCAGGCAGGTTTGCGGTTTTATCGTAAAGGATTTTATTTATTATTTTTGATTTTCCTTTTCCTTCGCCTATAATTAAAATATTTTTTGAGTTGTTTATAACAGGAAAAGTTAAAGTGATCCTCCATGATTTAAGTTTCCCTATGTAAACTGCATGGACCCATTTATCTTTTATATAAAGTGCGTCTGTTCCCGGGAATAAAGAAGCCGTGTGCCCGTCGCTGCCAATGCCAAGCAGCATTATGTCAAATGTCGGAAGAGTCTCACCCTCAAAGAAGTTTTTCAAAGCCACTTCGTATTTAGCAGCAGCCTCATCATGTGGTTTTTCTGCAGGTATTCGAAAAATATTAGTTTCCGGTACTGGTATTTTTGAAAGCAAATGATTATTTGCCATTTTGAAATTACTTTCATCATTATCAGGCGGCACACATCTTTCATCGCCCCAAAAGAAGAAAACTTTATTCCATTCAATTTTCTCTTTATGATCGCTGCTTAATATATCATAAAGTTTTTTAGGAGTATCCCCTCCGCTTAACACAAATGAGCACCTGTTATGCTTATTTGTATAAGCATTAATTAAGCTGCATATTTTTTCCGCAGCGTTAATATGCATTTCATTTTCAGTTTTGAAAATATTTATTTCAGGCTTCAAAATATTATTTATAATTTTTCTCCTCATAGAGGGGGTTAGGGAAAGGAATCATAACATACCTATTTGTTATTTTGTTTTTGGCTACAATATTTTCCATCTTCTTCCGTCCCTTAATAAAAGCTCATCAGCTTCTTTAGGCCCCCATGTGCCGGACGCATATTTAGGTACCGCAATATTTTTCTCATTTTCCCACCGGTCAAACACGTAATCTATAACCGCCCATGCTGCTTCAATTCCGTCACGTCTTGAATAAAGTGTCTGGTCACCTGTTAAACAGTCACGCAGCAGCCGTTCATATGCGTTGCCGGCCCTTGTGCCAAATGCTGAGCTATAATCAAAATCCATAACTACAGGCTTTAATTGCATACCCGCCCCCGGGATCTTTGCATTAAAGGTAAGGGTAATACTTTCATCCGGCTGAATCTGAATAGAAAGTATATTTGAGACGTGCACATCCTTTGCAAGTGTTCTAAAGATCATGTGCGGTGTTTTTTTAAAGATAAGAGTGATATCGGTCACAAACTTTGCCATTCTCTTTCCTGTCCTAATGTAAATGGGAACCCCAGCCCATCTCCAGTTCTGCACAAATAATTTTAATGCCGTATAAGTTTCGGTTTTTGAATCAGGCTTTACGTCTTTTTCATTAACGTATGCAGGAACCTTTTCGTTATTAATCATACCTTCAATATATTGTCCCCGTGCGGCAAATTTTGATACCTCTTCATATTTGATCGGCTCGATGGCATGAAATACCTGTACTTTTTCATCACGAACAATATCGGCTTCAAAGGTTACGGGAGGCTCCATTGCAATAAGTGCCATAAGCTGAAATAAATGGTTTGGCACCATGTCCCTTAATGCCCCGGCAGTTTCATAATAAGCTGCTCTGTCTTCAACGCCAATTGTTTCTGCCGCTGTTATTTGAATGTGGTCAATATAGTTTCTGTTCCAGATAGGTTCAAAGATACTATTGCCAAACCTGAATGCTAATAAATTTTGAACTGTTTCCTTGCCCAGATAATGGTCTATTCTATAAATCTGTTTTTCCCTGAATACCCGTCCGATTTTTTTATCCAGCCGTTGGGCTGACTCAAGATTGCGTCCAAAAGGTTTTTCAACAATAATTCTTGTCCAGCAGCTTTCATCTTTCGGACGGCTCAAGTCATGTTTTCCAAGATTATCTATTATGGTATCGAAACTCTCCGGAGGAGTCGCAAGATAAAATAGGCGGTTTCCGCCGCAGCCTTCATTTGTCTCAAGGTTGATTATTTCCTTTTTCAAATCTTCATAGGATTCGTCATTGTTTGTATCAGCTTTTATATGATCTAAGATTTCTGAAAATTGATCCCAGCCTTTACAGTCGGTTTCAGTTTCCTTTATGGCTTTTTTCATTGCTTCACGGAATTCGTTATCATCATTATACGTTCTTGAAACTCCTATAATTTTTGTATCATTTCCGATAAATCCCTGCACGTAAAGTTTATATAAAGCGGGCATTAATTTTTTCCTTGTTAGATTACCGGAGGCACCGAAGATAATTATAGTCGAAGCGTCACACTTGCGTTCAGTTTCAAGCCCTTTATGTTCAGGATTAAACTTGTGTGTTATTTCCATACAAATTATTATTTTTTCCTTGTAGCGTGTCCGCCGAACTGATTTCTTAAAGCCGCTATTATTTTAGCTCCATAGGATTCTTCCTGCCTTGAACGCAGCCTTACAAGCAACGATTCTGTTATAACCGGCGCAGGAATATTTTTCTCTATTGCCTCGGCAATTGTCCATCTGCCTTCGCCTGAATCTTCTATATAACCTCTGATTGAGGAGAGTTCATTATCGTCTTTTAATGCATTTGTAAGAAGCTCAAGAAGCCATGAGCGGACAACACTTCCTTTGCCCCATAATTCTGCTACTTCGGCAAGATCAACATTATATTCCGAAGCGTGCATTATCTCAAACCCTTCCGCATAAGCTTCCATTAGCCCGTATTCAATTCCATTATGTACCATTTTAACATAGTGCCCCGCCCCATTTGACCCAATATATTTGTAGCCTCCGGGTGGTGCCAGAGTTTTAAAAATTGGTTCTGTGTAATCAAAGACTCCTTTTTCACCCCCAACCATGATGCAATATCCTTCTTTCAGTCCCCAAACTCCTCCGCTGGTGCCAGCATCAATCAAATGAAGATTATATTTCGTAAGATATTCAGCCCGGTTTTTTGAATCTTTATAGTAAGAATTACCTCCATCAATAATTATGTCTCCTTTATCAAGCAAATTTGTCAGACGCTCTATAGTATCCTGCACAGGTTTTCCTGAAGGTACCATTATCCAAACAATACGCGGCTTTGCAAGCTTTGAAACAAGCTCTGCAATTGTTTTGCTCCCGCTCGCTCCAATTTTTTCCGCATTTTTTACTGCATCTGCATTTATATCATATACCACAACTTGATGTTCCCCTTTTAATAGCCTTTCGATCATGTACCCGCCCATTTTTCCAAGTCCGATAAAACCAACCTGCATATTAATTTCTCCTTCTTTTTTCATTCCCGCGAAAGCGGGAATCTAATCAGTGTTTATTCTGAGGTCTTATAATTATATAAAAAAACCCTTATTTGCAGGGTTAATAATCTTATTCTTTTAATAGACCTTTTACGTGTTTAACTACATTTTCTACGGTAAAGCCATATTCCTTCATAACGATTTCGCCGGGTGCTGATGCACCAAACTTATTTACGGTTATTGTGCCGCCTTCGTCGCCAACGTATCTTTCCCATCCAAACGGTGTTGCAGCTTCTACTGCCAGCCGTTTCTTAACAGATTTTGGGAATACCGATTCCTTATAATTAGAGTCCTGTTTCTCAAATAATTCCCATGACGGCATGCTTACAATTCTTGCGGAAATATTTTCTTCGTTTAATTTCTTTTGTGCTTCAAGACACAGTGATACTTCTGAGCCGCTTGAGATAATAATGACTTCAGCTTTATCGTTTTTAGCCTCAGAAATTACATAGGCTCCTTTACATAAATTTTCAGCAGGGGAGTAAACAGTTCTATCAATTACAGGAATTTTTTGACGTGTTAATAAGATTGCAGCCGGGCCTGTTGTATGCTCTATTGCGATTTTCCATGCGTAAACAGTTTCGTTAGCGTCCGCCGGACGGATAACTGTAATGTTGGGGATTGCTCTTAGTGCAGCTAAATGCTCAACAGGCTGGTGTGTCGGCCCGTCTTCACCAAGCCCTATGCTATCGTGAGTAAAAATATATATTGGCCTTATTTTCATTAATGCAGCAAGGCGGATGGTTGGGCGCATATAATCTGAAAATATCAGGAATGTTCCGCTGTAAGGAATAATTCCATTTGTTAATGCTAACCCGTTTAATATAGCCCCCATGGAGTGTTCGCGCACACCAAACCGGAGATATCTGCCGGAATAGCTGCTTGCCTGGAAGTCAGGGTAATCATTAAACTTTGTATCGTTCGATGGCGTTAGATCGGCAGAACCCCCTATTAATGTTGGCAAAAATTTCGCGATTGAATTTATTACCTTTCCTGATGCGCTTCTTGTGGCAATTTTTTCCTTATAATCTGAAAACACGGGCAGATTTTTTCTCCAATCACCCGTTTCAGCGAATTTTTTGTTCATCAGACTTTCAACTTCTTTTGCAAGCCCCGGGAATTGTTTTTTGTAATTACTGAATAATTCATTCCATTTATTTTCAAGTTCCTTTCCTTTATCAATTGTACTTCTGTAATGCCGCAAAACTTCTTCAGGAACATAAAAATATTTTTCAGGGTCCCAGCCAAGATTTCTCTTCGTTAATTTAACCTCTTCCTCACCTAAAGCCGAACCATGTGCCTCGGCAGTATCCTGTTTATGAGGGCTTCCGTAAGCAATATGCGTCCTTATTTTAATAAGCGAAGGCCTGGACTCTTCATTAATTGCATTTTGAATTGCTTCTGTTATTTTTTCCAGGTCATTACCGTCGCTTATTACCTGAACATGCCAGCCATATGATTCAAATCTCTTTGCTGTGTCTTCTGTAAACGCAAGCTCTGTACTGCCGTCAATTGAAATATGATTATCGTCATAAAGATATATTACATTTCCAAGCTTTAAGTGTCCGGCCAGCGATGCTGCTTCCGAGGAAACTCCCTCCATCATATCGCCGTCACTTGTAATTGCAAATATTTTATAATTAAATATATCAAAACCCGGTTGGTTATATCTTGCTGCTAGATATTTTTGCCCAACAGCCATACCAATCCCGTTTGCAAACCCCTGTCCAAGCGGGCCGGTTGTAACTTCAATCCCTCTGGCAGGCCCGTATTCGGGATGTCCCGCGGTTTTGCTTCCGAACTGCCTGAAGTTTTTTATATCTTCAATTGTAATATCATAGCCCGTTAAGTAAAGAAGGCTGTAAAGAAGCATGCTTCCATGTCCTGCTGATAAGACAAAGCGGTCACGGTTTACCCATTCTGGGTTTTTCGGATTAAATCTTAAAAAATTCGTCCATAGCGAATATGCCATAGGTGCTGCACCCATGGGCATTCCCGGATGCCCTGAATTTGCCTTTTGAACTGCATCCATAGCAAGCGTTCTTATCGTGTTAATACTTAATTCATCAATTGACGAGATTTTGTAATTCATTAGAATTAATAATTTATCTTATTCTAATTAACAGCATTCTTTTAAAAAAAGGTCGCTAATACCAAGAAATCTAAAAGCAAATGCTT
>DASXTZ010000147.1:0-16486 GCA_036505135.1 Ignavibacteria bacterium | reverse complement strand
TTATATTCATAAGCTTATTTTCGACCGGCATAATAAGCTTACTGATATTAAATCAGAATTGAAAAAGGTTAATGAGTCAGTTGCGGAAGACCCGGGAGTAAAAACCCTTGTTGATGAATGGACAACAAGAGCATATAAGGGCTTTATGGATAAAGGTTTTGACCCGAATGTTGTTGTTTCTAATTTTACCGAATCTGTTGATGGAAGGGAACAGCTTGTAAGAAATGAATTATCTACGCTAGGATACCTGATTGCCACTTCAATGCAGCAGGCATCGCCCGGGAGTGATGCTGCAATTTTCAACAGCGGTATGATAAGAATAGATGATTTTTTACAGGGAGAAATTACCCAATATGATATAATACGGACAATGCCTTTTGGCGGAAAGATATTGCAGGTTGATATGAAGGGGACTCTGCTGAGAAAGATTATGGATACAGGCTGGAACAACAAAGGGAATGGCGGGTTTCTTCAGTTTGCGGGTATTGAGTACACTGCCTCCGGGTGGAAAGTTAAAGGGGAACTTATTAAAGATGATAAAACCTATAATATTGCATTAAATGACTTTCTCTTAAGCGGCATGGAGCAAAATATGGACTTTTTAACAAAAGATAATCCGGATGTTATTAAAGTAACCTTGCCCGATGCTGAAAATAAAACTGACCTTAGAAACGATATTCGTTTTGCAGTAATCAACTATCTTGAAAAGTGGAATCATTAAGAATTAATTTTAGAAATGAGCCAGCCCCTGATAAATTGTTCGTTTTCATTTAAAATATTAAACTTCTAAACAGAGTCAAAAGAAGAAAAATAATATTACTTCAATTAGAGACTAATAAATATTTAAAAAATAATTGATTCCCGCCTTCGCGGGAATTCATGGAAAAAATGAGAAAACAATTTCTTTCATTAGCCCTCCTTTGTACATTTATTGCATTATCAATTTCATGTACAACATTTTTACTTAAAACAGATACTGAACTTGTATTCGGAAAGAACTATGATTTTTCTGTTGGATTCGGGCTTGTATTTGTTAATAAAAAAGGTATTGAGAAAATTGCTCTTACTGAAACCTCTCCGGCAAAATGGATTTCCAAATATGGCAGTGTTACTTTTAACCAGTTTGGAAGAGAGGCTCCTTCGGGTGGTATAAACGAGGCTGGACTTGTAGTTGAGCTTATGTGGCTGGACGGATCCCAATATCCTGATGCTGACCAGAGACCGGATGTGGGAGGAGTACTTTCATGGATCCAGTACCAGCTGGATAATTCTTCAAGTATTGAGGATGTAATATCGAGCGATAAAAATATTCGTATCCCTAAAAACGATGTCCCGCTCCATTATCTTGTTGCAGATAAATACGGTAATAGTGTTACAATTGAGTTCCTTACCGGAAAACTGGTTTATCACACAGGTGAGTCAATGCCGCAAAAGGTTTTAACAAACGATACTTATGAAAATTCCGTAAGCTATCTGATGAAATTTGAAGGCTTTGGTGGAGATGAGAAAATTACAAATAATAAGAGCTCATTAAACCGCTTTGTGAATGCATGTTCGATGGTTAAAAGTTTTTCTCCCTCAGAGGGTGTAAGTGCTATTGATTATGGATTTAATATTTTAACTTCAGTTGCACAAGGTGAACATACTAAGTGGAGTATTGTTTATGACATTAAGAATCTGATAGTTTACTTTAAAACAGATATGAACAGTAAAATAAAAAATATTGATTTAAAACAAGCTGATTTTAAATGTGTTTCTGATGTTAAGATGATTGATATAAATAATGATTTTGAAGGAAATATTAATTCACAGATGGTAAGTTATTCCTACGATGCAAACAGGAAGCTGATTGGTGAATCTTTTTCTAATGTAGGCTTTTTGAAGGATACACCGCAGGAAGTGCTGGATATGTATGCAAAATATCCGGAAAGTTTGAATTGCACCGATAAATCACAGATCGATTTAAACAAACATAATCAAAAAACGTCATTCGGTCTTCCATTCGGATTAGCGCTGGGATTTTTAATTTTATCAGCAGTTTTGCTGTGGAAGTTTAAACGGAGAAGGATTTAAAAATGATAGATTTTGTTAATGAACTGAAGGGCTTTCTGGATACTGAGCTTAAATTGAAAACATGGCCATCAAAGCCTGATAAGAAACAGCTTGTAATGGAATATTTAGCATCCAAATTTGAATTTGATAAAGAGTATATGGAAAAAGAAGTAAGTGCGATAATAAAGCAAAATCACACTTTTAATGACCACCCAATGTTAAGGAGAGAATTGGTTGATAGAAATCTGCTTGGAAGAACGCAAAATGGAGCTAAGTATTGGAGGGTTAAAAACTAATTCCCTCTTTTAAGGGGATTATATTTTAAGCATTTTATGTAGCCACACCCTGGTCAGGGTCCCATGAACCCTGAATTTTTCTTATTGTAACAATCTGCCCTATGTGATATGCATTGTGCATAGCAATAGTTGAAATATATGAATACCACGGGTCTTTTTCACCTTCAACAACAGGTTTTGCAAGCTCATGCTCATCTTTATTCTTTAATGCGTCATACCACTCGGTCATAACTTCGTCAATGCGTTTTAAAGATTGCTCCCATTCTTTTTGCTCTGCCCGGCTGATATTAAACGTGCTTTTATTATCTGTTTCCATTTTAGGCGGAGGATTACCCTTGAAACGCTGAAGCCAGCGCTCATTCCAAAAAATAATGTGGTTCACAATTTGCCATACAGAATGATTCGAGCCTTCGATCTGTAATGATGCCTGGGCGGCAGTTAAGCCAGAAAGAGCATCATTTATGGGGACAAACCATGTTACCTGGTTATGAGTGGATGCAAACTGTTCAAGCAGCAATTCTTTAATTGTCATTTATTAGTCTCCTGTTGGTTGTATCGTATTTGTTTCAACCATAAGCATTACGGTTTTTTTTGGCGCCCGGGGCCTGTGCATGACCCCCTTTGAAATAGTAACACCCTGATTTGGGTTAAGTTCTATTGTTTTATCTTTAAGGTCAATTAGAAGCTGGCCTTCAAGGACAAAGAAAAATTCATCATCATTATCATGCTTATGCCAGTGGAACTCGCCTTCAACAATCCCAATTCTGACAACACTATCATTAACTCTGGTTAATGTCTGGTTAGACCACTTTTCTTTAGTCTCTTTAACAATAGCCGGAATATCAATTAATTCCTGATGGTTGAATTTAACGTTTAAATTGATGTTATAGTTTGTATTCATAATTTATTAAATTAGATACATTAAAGTTCACTTTCAAGCACTTCAAAAAATTTATCTCTTACATATTTTTCTCTCCATGGAGTATGGCCGCATTTTTCCAGCAGCACGAGCCTGAAATTTGTTAAAGCAGCCGATAGCGGTAATTTAACTCCATCTACAAGGTGTGGATCATGAGTGCCATGAATAGCAACGACAGGGCATTTAATTAAGGCAGCAAATTCTATAATTTTTCCATTTATCCTTAGTGTATGCGCCTGGCTCCAAACCAATTGATGAACTTCAGGATTAAATGTAATTACGGTTTCCCTGTCCGGTAATTCATCAAATGAATCTGCTTTCGAGATTAGCTCTCCAAAGCGTTCGAAATCGTTATTCAAATTTATATTTTCCGGGTCCTTTATAAGCTCCCTAAGCTTTAAGGTTTCTTCTTGCTCAGCCGCAGAAAGTCGTTTTAAACGTTCATTAAAAATATCTGCAGAATATTTTTCTTCAAATGCCGGAGCACTTACCAGTATTAATTTTTTAACAATATCAGGATACAGCGAAGCAAACATATAAGCCAGCCATGCGCCCCAGGAATAGCCAATAAGAGTGATAGGCAGTTCACCAAATTCATTTATCTGTGAATGTAGTTCCTGAATCTGTCCATAAACCGATTTTTCTGTTTGCAGTGGTTCAAGAACTCCAAATTTTGCAGCCAGACTCTTAGCTACAGGCGCCATTTCACCCGCAGCTCCAGGTCCGCCATGAAGCACAGCGATGTTATAAGGAGAATTGCCATATAATCTAACATTTTTCATTTTCTCAGTAATTTTTTTGAATCATTATAACTATAAAAAAAATATTAGGGCAGTTTATTCAGGATTCTTCCAGTATCTTATACCACCTGTTATCCATTGTATCGTAGTTGCAATCCGGTGGCTGCGTGTTTTTTCATCCTTAGCACTTGTTATCCAATCAATATATAATTTTTTAGCAGTATAATTTATCGTTTTAAACATTGTTGCTGCCTGTTTATTTTTAGCAATTGCTTTCATAATATAATCAGGAATTTCAAGCTCTCTTTTTTCGGTTGATTCTGTTTTTGGTGGAAGCCTTATTCCTTTTTCATTTAGCCTGGCAGCTTCTTTTATATATGCGATCATAATATTATCAGGCGGTAAATCTTTTTTGCTGCGAATATAGCCTAAATTTCCAACACCTCTTTTGACAGCTGTTCTGAAAAGCTGATTACGATCTTTCATTATTAATGCCTTCCTGAACCAGAAAACAACAAAGCCTTGTTTAAATGATGCCATCGAGCATAATATGTCATCTTTATATAAAAAGTGAGGAACCTTCTCTTTTATTGTTTCTTTAACATCAGTGCAGCCTTTATGAACAAGTTCTCTTAAATGGTAAAGAATTGGTTTGGCAAAATCAGGTGCTTCTTCAATATAAGTATCAATGCGTTTATCTTTTTTAGGCATTAGTTAACTATTATTTTTTGTACCCCAATTTAATAAAGCTTAAGAGGATTTTCAATTCAGTAGGCTAAACCTCGTTTTTTTAAAAAAAATTTGAGTCATTGTAAAAACAGATTAGAAAATAATTTTGTTTTATTAATAAGAGAAAGGACGTATTAATATGATTAGAAAATTAAAATCAGGCAAATACCGTCTGTATTCCAGAAAAGTTAATTCAAAAACCGGTAAAAGAAGAAACCTTGGTACTTTTAGGTCTTTAGAAGGTGCAAAAAAACACGAGCAGGATATTCAATATTTTAAGAGGCATTGACCTTTTAAAAATTTTCGTCTTTTGCTAAAATATTTCTCTACACCCCGAATTGCCGCAGGTGGTGATCAAGGTGTTTCCACATTAACATATCCCACTGGTTCACTGTAAGCTTGCCAAAAAACGGGTGAGGGTCTTTCGTAATACCATCGGGGCCTGATGCAGCAAACTTCTGAACTTTTTCAGTCAGCTTTATCTTTTCTTCATCAAAATTCCTGTCATCTTTAAAAATGAAATTCTTATCCGTGGGCAGGTTCTTTTTAAAAGGTTCATCCTTAAATATCGATTTTTTTGCAATAGGGCCTAATAAAACTCCGATTGGATTCCTTTTGAGCTTAACTTCGCCAAAGGCGCTTTCAAGAGGCACACGGCAGTGAGACAGCATTTGCGAAACAGTCATCTTGCCCCATTCAGCTTTGGAGCCGGACGTCAATTTATTTATGCGTCCGATGATTTCAAGGTTTACAGAAGTGTCAAATAAGCTTTTCATATTTCTATTATTTTTATGTGGTTAAAAAGTTATGCAGGTATATTCTTATAGTTACCTTTCATGTCACCAATTCTTAACAACATTAAAAGCGTGTGATACCCGAGGTCTATTCTCCAGGCGATTCTTTCCTTAAACGAAGGCTTTTTTGTTTCCTTTATGGGTATCTCAGGCAGGTTAAAGATATCATCAGCAAAAAAAACTTGTGTTTCAAGTTCTCCTATGCCCTCAAAGTTCTCCCTGAATGTTTTAGGCTGTAGCCCATAGAAGTCAGAAAATTTTTTATAAGCTGTATCGCTCATCATTATATATTCGTTGGAAGGAATAGAATTTTTCAGCATTCTGTGAACTACAATAACATCAACCCCAAAGAGTTTTTTGCTTTTGTGTATTTTTTCAATCTCAACCTCTCCGGTGTGTATCACCTGTTTAAGCCTTAGATCTCCTGCTGTTTCACAGGCGGGACAGCCGCATATATGCATTTCTCTAAGCGTGTAAAGCTCTTTCTTAAATGAGTTGAAAAGGTCCATTATTTGTGCTTTTACCTGCTCAGCAGTTTTTGTGAGATTTTTTTCGGAGCTGGGTGCATAAAAGAAAACAGCATCGCCTTCAAGTTCTGCAACAGTGAGTGGAGGTCTGGCTGCATTAATAATTGATTTAAGCAAACGCACAACTATCTGCTTTGCATGATTTAATGAAATTTCATGCATTTTCATAAATTTTGTATAGCCGCTTATATCAGCGACTAAGAAAACTGCGTATGTTTGTGTGCTCATTTACTTAAGTTGTCTTATCAATAAAACGGCCAATTTTCTGAATATAGGACAATATACAAAGTTAAATTAATTTTACGATAATTACAAAACTTGTTATAAAACCTTAAAATGGTTATTTTACGTGGCTTTTAACAACCCACGACTTAAGTCGTGGGTTTAAAAACCCAACCTTGACCCAACCACTTCAGTGGTTTAACTAGATTTATTTGAAATTAGAGACAACCATTTTCTGAAACATTTGCAAATATTTTTCTTTGCACATTTATCTAACTGTAGTTAATTTGCATAAAAAAATCGACCCCCTCTCTATGTGGAGAAGGATTTAAGGTGAGGTATGAGAATAAAAAAATTTACATGCATCAATTGCGGCGCGCCTAAGGTAAATGAGTATAAATCGCCGTATATAATGTGCGATTACTGCGGCTCATTTACAGATATAGATTTCACGCTTGGCATGAATTTCTGGAACCAATCTACCTTAAAAAATATTGGTTATGCATTCAATAAAATGGATTATATGTCCCGCCTGCAATATGCATTGCAAAAAGGCGATAAGCAGGAATACTGGCGTCTTCAGCGCGGCTATTGGGACTATTACTACCGTACCTATCCGGCATACCTGCCTCCTTCGATTGATGACGGCTACAAATACCGGGATTATCTTGATGTATGCGCGGAATCAAGCACAGAGTCAGGCTTTGACCCTAAATGGGGGCAGTATGCTCTTCAGCAGCAGCAGCTTCAACAGCAGTTAACTTATTACCAGGTGAATGGGGCAACCAAAGTTAATTCCGAAGGTTTTTTCAAATTGGCGGAATTTTTTATTGGCATGACCAAAGAAGGATTTAAAGTTTTTTATGAAAATCCCAAGTATGCCGTTATGCATGAGCTTATACCGGAATCTGTCCATTTAAAAATGAAGCTTTCAATGTTCGTCCAGGCATGGCTGCCGTATTTAACCGATGATGATTCGGATAAATTTTTAAAGATGACCGGCTTCTCTATGCAGTATGTTGAAATTGAAAAACCACAGGGGAGAAACGGAACTTGTGAGCATTGCAAAGCTGAAATATATATTCCCGAAGGCTCATTCAAAGTGCATTGTGAGAACTGCCATAAAACTACGAAGGTTCAATCTGTATTTAAGTGCATGTCATGCGGCGCGGAAAACACCGTGCCCGATAATCCTTCAAAGCCCATTGACTGCGCATTTTGCGGTGTTGAAAACAGGCTGATTCAGGGATTATTTGGATAGAAAACCCTTACGGATTGCGCAATTTGAAATAATATGGCTGTAAAAACAAAATTTACAAAAAGCGATTTTACAAAAATTCTTTCGGATTACGATTTGGGAGAATATAAAAGCTCAAAATCTTTTACAACTGGTGCAGTGCAAACAAATTTTTTGCTTCAAACAACGAAAGGAAAATTTGTTTTTAGATATTACGAAAATCGTTCTGAAAATTCAGTTTTATTTGAGAGCGGCCTAATCAAATATCTGAATGAAAAAAATTATCCATGCCCCGTTCAATTCAGGAATAAACATGGAAAATCTGTTTGCACTTATAAAGGCAACCCATTTATTATTTTTGAATATGTTGAAGGAAAACACTTGAAAAATCCTAACGAAAACCAGAAAAACGAGCTAGTTAAAAAAGCTGCTGAACTGCAAAACATTACGAAAGGTTATAAACCGAAAAATACAAATTTTAGATTGAATTACAATGCTGAAGATTGCAGAGACCTTGCCCGTAAAGTAACAGAAAGGATAAATACTGTAAATGCAAGAGAAAAATTAAAATGGTTTGAGAGTGAATTATTAAAACTGGAACTCCCAAAATCTTTACCAAAAGGGATTTGTCATTGTGATTTTCATTTTTCAAATGTTCTTTTCAAAGATAGCAAATTCAATGCTTTGATAGATTTTGACGATGCGAATTATACTTTTTTGGTTTATGATCTCGCTGCTTTAATTAACCCTTTTATAAAATCTTTTGAATGGAACAGCTGGGCTAACTTCAAAAAAGATGAAAATGTTTTTGGCTTTGGTGAAGCCCGAAAAATAGTATCGGAATATATAAAATATAGACCATTGAGCGATAGCGAAAAAGAACATGTATTTGATGTATTCAAATTAAGCATTATGTTTGATTGCATTTGGTATTTTGAAAGAGGAAATGCAGAGGATTTTTACGAAAAGCGAAAAATAGAATATTTGGATTCAATCGGCAGGGAAGAATTTTACAAGAAAATATTCAGGTAAGTTTTTCCTCTGGATGCCCCATTGCTCAGGCATGAGAGATTGCACTTATAAATTGAACAAGAACCAAATTATTTGTAAATTTGTTGTTATTAATATATTACAACAAAAATTAAAGGAGAATTTATATGTTATCGGTAAAGATGCAGGAAGAGCTTAATAACCAAATGAACAACGAATTTTTTGCGGAATATGAATATCTTTCCATGGCCGCATACTTTCACGAAATAAATCTTGATGGTATTGCAAATTATTTTCACGTCCAGGCTCAGGAAGAGCATTTTCATGCTATGAAAATTTTCCATTTTATTATTGATAAGGGAGGCAAGGTTGTTCTCAAGCAGATAGCTCAGCCTGACGTTGATTTTGTATCGGCTGTCGCAGTTTTTGAAATGGCGCTTGAACATGAAAAGAAGGTGACAAAAACCGTAAACAGGCTTATGGATGAGGCAATAAAAGAAAATGACCATGCTGTAAACAGCTTTTTGAGATGGTATGTTGATGAACAGGTAGAAGAAGAAGCAATTGCTACAAAGGCGCTTGGCAAAATGACATTAATCAGCGGTCAGGGAGAAGGCCTGCTGATACTGGACCAGGAATTTGCCCAAAGAACATTTGCTCCGCCTAAAGAATAAAATTTTAAAACAATAAAAAAATTAAAGGGAAGGGCTGTCCTTCCCTTTTTATTAAATTATTCTTATGAGCTTAATTAAAAATAATAACGAGCAACAGGAATACCTTGTATTGATTAGCCCTACCAGGCAGGTCAGGGAAGCTGTTAAGAAGGTGAAGGATCTTTTTGCGGAAAAATTTAAAGCTACACATCCACTTGAATCGGTTGCCCATATTTCTGTAATGAATATAATTATGGATAAAAATAATGAAAATAAGCTGAAGGAGATTTTAAAAAATTTTTGCAAAGACCAGGAAGTATTTAATATTTTTCTTTCGGGTTATGATGGTTTCAGGCCGCATACAATTTTCATTAAAGTAATCGAAGAAAAAGCTATTACGGCTTTGCACAGAAGATTAAAAGAGGCAATCACACCCAGACTTAATTTAGAAACCTGGCAAATTGGAACATACAGTAATCCTCACATGACCGTTGCCCGCAACTTAACCGAAGATATATATAATAAAGCCATTGGAGAATATCGGGGACGCAAATTTGAACAAAGCTTTGCAGCAGATAATTTGACCCTGCTGTGGCGAAAATATATGTCCGGCAATAAAAGCCATAAATGGGAAGGCAAGCAGGAGTTTAAATTCGGCCAGGCGCAGGAGAGCTTGTTTGGATAAGGGCTTTATGAAGGCGAGCCATGTAACGAGTGAAACAGCTCCTCTTATACAATCATCGCAAAAACTATATTTAGTAAGGTAATTAGCAATAACCCTGCGCAGGCGGCTTTCCTTGTTCTTTTATCGGCAATAATAAATGTATAGCCGGCTTTCAGGATATTATTGGATGCTATTGCCTGCAGAACGGCCTTCGCAATGACATTTGTTCCTAGTGGATAATTGCCCTGGAAAAGATTCAGAAGGAACGGGTCTATATCGGTAAATCCTATTATGTAAGATAAAACATCGAGCCCGTAGGTGCCGTAGCTTTGGATTACATAATTTGTAACAGCGCTGAAGATTACAAAAAGCGCAGCAAATAAAAGAGCAATTTTCAGCTCGATCGGATTATTATACGTGCGCTGGCCTTCACTTCTGCTGCCCGCAGGTTTATTTAAATAATAAACAACTCCGCTTATGACAACTGAGAGCAAAAATAAAACAGTAACGTAAGGCAAAAGAAATATAAATATAGCATAATTGAATACAATCATAAGTATAAGAACCCGTAAATACATCATGCCTGTTGCAGCTATGATAGAAGAAGCATACTCGTTCGATTCCGGCTTCAATGCTTTTGCCTTCCTTGAAAGAATAAAAGTTGTGGCAGTGCTGCTGTAAAGCCCGCCGAGCACTCCGGAAATCAGCAAACCTGATTTAGGGAATACATACTTATGCAAAATATAGCTGATATATGAAATGCTTGATACGGCAACAACTGTGAACCATATATGATACGGTGAAAGATTAACATAGGGCATCAGCGGTTCACGGGGAGTTATCGGCAGAACAACTGCGGCTATTATTAAGAATTTACCAAGCGTGAAGAACTCACTAATATCTACCTTTGTTGAAAGTTTTTCAAACGATGCCTTACGCTCGACAAGTATCAGCACAGATACTGCAATAAGAACGGTAAGCCATTTTGGCTGCGTGATAACAAGCGGGCCGAGTGTATAGGTTATAAGCCCGACAATCATGCTGGTTGTGCCATATGATTTATACTGGACAATTTTCTGGTAATAATAAATTGCAAAATAAATTGCTGTGATAACTAAACCTGCAATGAACGGTATCATGCTTTTTGGCTCAAGTATATATAATATGAACCCAAGCGTTCCAATGAAGGCAAATGTCCGGTCAGTGCCAAATACGCCTCTTTCATCAGCTTCCTCGATATCCTGGTCAGCGCGTTTCCTTTGTTCGAAGCCAATGAGTAAGGATAGCAGCAGTGTTATTATGAAATTGAAAAATATTTCGGGTATACGGTTAAAAATATCCATAAACATTTAAACATAAAGGATTTAGAAGAGGTTTTCAATGAAATTCCATTCTTGTTATTCTGAGCGTAGCGAAGAATCTCTGAAGCGATAAAATTTTTTGGCCTTGTGAGATCCTCACCGCCTATATAGTTTAGGACTTCTAAGAGGGTTTAAAAACTCAGGTCTTTAAACCCATCATTTATCTCATTAAATTTGTATTATGTCAAGCACTTTCACAATATCAGGCAATATAGTAGATGTTCTAAACAAGGGAATTACTCCCGGTACAATTACCGTTACTGAGGGGAAGATTGAAAAAATTACTCCGGCAAGTTCGTTCAAAATGTCTCCGTTGACCCTGAAACTGGAAGGCAATTATATCTTACCGGGTTTTGTTGATGCGCATGTGCACGTGGAAAGCTCAATGCTAGTGCCGTCAGAGTTTGCGAGGCTGGCAGTACTGCATGGAACAGTTGCAACTGTATCTGACCCGCATGAAATAGCTAACGTGCTCGGCATCGAAGGCGTGCGGTATATGATGAATAACGGTAAAAAAGTGCCGTTCAAGTTTTATTTCGGCGCTCCATCATGTGTTCCTGCAACAGCGTTTGAAACTGCCGGGGCCGAAATCGGCCCCGAGGGTATCCGTGAGCTTTTCGAAAAGGACGGGCTAAAATATCTTAGCGAAATGATGAACTATCCCGGTGTGCTTTTCGGTGACCCTATTGTGATGGAAAAAATAAGGATTGCGCATGAACTTGGCAAGCCTGTTGACGGCCACGCTCCCGGCTTACGAGGCGAGGATGCCAAAAAATATATCACGGCCGGTATTACTACTGACCATGAATGTTTTATTCTCGAAGAAGCGCTTGATAAGCTGAACTCCGGCATGATGATTTTGATACGTGAAGGCTCTGCCGCTAAGAATTTTGAAGCCCTGCACACAATTATAGATCAATATCCTGATAGGGTAATGTTTTGCAGTGATGATAAGCACCCTAATGACCTTATTGAAGGGCAGATAGACCAGATTTGCGCACGGGCTGTTGCTTACGGGCATAATGTATTTAATGTTCTGCAGGCTGCGTGTGTTAATCCTGTTTTACATTACGGACTTGAGATTGGTTTGCTCCGCCCGGGTAACGCCGCAGATTTTATCGTAGTGAATAACCTCACCGATTTTAATGTTCAGCAGACATATATCGATGGTAAGCTTGTAGCTGATAGCGGTATAACACTGATAGACAGAGTGGAATCAGAAATTGTAAATAACTTCAATACGGAAAAAATTAGTTCAGCAGATATTGAACTGGTTGCGGAAGATGATCCCAGCAGGCTGATAAGGGTTATTGAAGCGCTTGACGGCCAGCTTATAACACATGAGCTGCATGAACCCACTTTAACGTTTGACTCGAAAATTATTTCAAATACCGAAAATGATGTGTTAAAGCTTATTGTAATGCAGCGATATAAACCGGGCATAAAACCTGCAGTAGGATTTATACGTAATTTTGGATTGAAGGAAGGCGCAATTGCCTCATGTGTAGCACATGATTCCCATAATATTATTGCTGTCGGAGTGGGCGATGAAGATATCTGCAATGCTGTAAATGCCATTGTGGAAAATAAGGGAGGTATTTCTGTTTCGTCAGTCAGAAAAACAGAAGTTCTGCCGCTTCCTGTTGCAGGTATAATGACAAATGAAGACGGCCGGCAGGTTGCAGATAAATATACAAAACTTGATAAGATGGCAAAAGATATGGGCTCTGCGCTTCATGCCCCGTTTATGACGCTTTCATTTATGGCGCTGCTTGTTATTCCACAGTTAAAGCTTAGCGATAAAGGATTATTTGACGCGAAATCTTTCAAATTTGTCGATTTATTTGTGGATTAATAAAAAGAATTATGTAGATGTAAGGCATGCCTGACATCTACAAATCGGGCATTGAAAACTTTTAAATTAAATAACAAAGAGTTTGTTATCAGGCAATTTGATAGAGAGACCGATTCAATTAAAGAGTTAACGGAGTTGCTGCACAGCTCATATAAACGATTAGCGGATATGGGTTTGAGGTTTGTGGCAACTCACCAGGATGAGAAATACACAAAAGACTATATGAAAAAGGGCGAGTGTTACATTCTTACATCAGAGAACAGGATTTTAGGGACTATTTTTTACTATACCAAAATGTGGGAAGATGCACCTGAAATTTATAAAAGAGATGATGTAGTATTATTCGGTAAGTTTGCCGTAGAACCCGAGTACCAAAACCTTGGCCTTGGATCGATGCTTATGGATTTTATAGAAAACTATGCAAGGTCAAACGGCATGAAGGAAATTGTTTTAGATACGTCCGAAAAAGCTTATCATTTGATTGAATACTATAATAAGCGGGGATATGAATACATTCATTACTGGCAGTGGCCTGATGTTAATTACAAGAGTGTTGTGATGAGCAAGAAATTGTAAAAGGAATTTATTCTGAGCATTAGAAGAATCTCATTTATAAAAACATTTTGCCATATAAAAAATCAAATTGCTTCGTTTCACTCGCAATTAAAAAAAATTCTATGTATATACCAAAACATTTTGAGGAAAAGGACAAACAAAAGCTTATTGAATTTATGCGTGAGTATAACTTTGCCACGATTGTAAATACTACCAAGAAAAGATACTGGGCAACGCATCTTCCATTTTTATTTGATGAAGAAAATGACAATGTAATTTTAAAGGCCCATATGGCAAAGGCGAATCCGCAATGGTCAACCTTCGGCAGGGAAGAAGTGCTTGTAATTTTTCAGGAGCCGCATTCATATATTTCACCCAAGCTTTATGACCACAGTGTTAACGTTCCTACATGGAATTACATTGCCGTTCATGCTTACGGAGTTCCCAAAATCATGGCTTCACGGGAGCAAAGAATTAACTTGCTTGAAGAAACTTTTAAAGCCTTTGAAGCTGATTTTAAAAACCAATGGGACACACTTCCTGCAGACTATAAAAATGATCTTCTTGGGGGAATTGTAGCTTTCCGCATAAATGTCACAAGGCTTGAGGGAAAATATAAGCTCAGTCAAAATAAAACACCTGAAGAACGGGAAAAAATAATAGAATCTCTGAAGCAAACTAATGAAAAACATAAAGTTGATATTGCAAATCATATGAATATCAATGAGTTATAAATATTTGATAAGAAGTGAGTTACAGCTAAATTTCTAACGTATTCAGGGTATTCCTTACTAAAACTAATGCAATTATCTTTATAGTGTTAATAATATATAAATGTTAGCGGCAAATAAGCCAGAATCTTCAAAGATGACAAAAAATAACCATAAGCCAGTGACTGTATTTTCATCGGCTAATATAAATATTATTTCCGTCGCAGAATCATTATTAAAAGACGCAGGGATAGAATACACTATCCATTCCAACGGTGTAACTGAAATAAGAGTAAGCGGCGAGGAAAAAATAAGCAAGGCGCGTAAGTTACTTGTTGACCTTGAAGAACTAGATTTTCAGGATAACTCCTGAATTTAATTGCAGCATTACTTTTTCTTTAGACGGAGCTTAATTGCTCCGTTTTTTATTTATATCAATCGAAATGAAAATTTTAATTTTAGGCGGAACCGGATTTGTAGGTAGAATACTTACTGAAAACCTTATTAATTCCGGTAAAAACCCGGTTTTATTTAACAGGGGAAAACGAAATCCGGATATTTTTCCCGAGCTGAGAAAAATTAAAGGTGATAGAGAAACCGCAGATATAAAGCACATCTCTAATGAGTCATGGGATGTTGTGGTTGATTTCAGCGGAATGTTCCCGGATAATGTAGAGTATATTATAAATTTACTAAAAGGAAAGGCTGGCAGGTACATATTTATATCTTCAGTTAGCGCGTATGAAATGGATGAAGAGGAAAATAATAGCGAGCCTATCAAAGAAGACTTTAAGACTTACCCTTGCACGGACGAGCAGAGGAAAGATAAAAATATAATGGCAACCTACAGCCAAAAGAAAGCCGAATGTGAAAGGATTCTGTTAGATAATTCCTGGCTTGATGTCATTATATTCCGCCCGGCTCTTATATACGGCAGGTATGATCCAACCGATAGATTTCATTATTGGCTGTACCGCTCAAAAAGTGAAAAAGAAATTTTACTACCCGATGATGGAAACACAAGGTCAACAAGCACGTATAGTGAAGATTTTGCAAAAATACTGGAAAAATCGTTAACAATTAAAAACCACCACAAAGTTTATAATGCTGCAACACATGAGACTGTATCATTAAAAGAAATAATTCAAACTGCTACGAAATTATTGAATACAAATCCTCAAACAGTTAATGCGCCTGCTGAGTTTTTTAAAATAAATAATGTGCAGCCATGGACAGATATTCCTCTTTGGCTTGGAGGTTCTCATCTTGTTTTTGACAATTCAAGAATTAAAAAAGACTTCGGAATTCAATTTTCTTCTTTTGAAGATTCCTTAAAAGGCTGCATTGATTATTATTCATCATTAGGCTGGCCTGTTCCAAAATATGGCTTGCAGCTTGATAAAGAGAAAGAATTAATAAAGCAGCTTCGGACCCGGAAACCCTGATTTTAATTACAATTTATAACTAATTAAGTTTTTTCCTATTGACAAAGCAAAATATTCTCTCTAACTTTGTATTACAAAGTACTTTCTAACAAAATTTAAAATTATGGATAACAGGCAGGAGCATCTGGACAATTTATCGGAGATAAGGTCGCTGATGGAGCGGTCTTCAAGCTTTATTTCACTTAGCGGGATATCAGGTATTTGCGCGGGAGTTATGGGGCTGGTTATGGCATTTTTGCTGAATGAAAAGCTGGGTTCTTATCTAAAATTCGGCAATGATATTATACTCACGCCTGAAAAAAGAAGTGAGCTCATATTATTTTCTGTTATACTTTCCCTGGTAGTTTTAGCCTTAACTTTTGCTTTAACTATTTTTTTCACTTCGCGTAAAGCAAAGAAAAAAGGGCTCCCGGTTTGGGATAGCTCTGCCAAAAGAATGATGGTAAACCTTTTTATCCCGCTTATTTGCGGAGGCGCCTTCTGTCTTATTCTCGTTTATCATCACTATGATTTCCTTGTTCTGCCATCCATGCCTGTTTTTTATGGATTGGCTTTAATAAATGCAGGGAAATATACTCTGCACGAAATAAGCTGGCTTGGGATTTCGGAAATAATAATAGGGCTTTTGGCTCTCGTATTTCTCGATTATGCCCTTTTATTCTGGGCGATTGGATTTGGTTTGTTGAACATAATTTACGGTACCTTAATGTATTCCAGGCACGAGCGTTGAAAGATAT